>DATGVD010000274.1:0-7193 GCA_035300785.1 Pyrinomonadaceae bacterium
ACTTGTTTTCCGCATAGGTGTGAGTTGATCTTCGGCACAACCATGAAGGCTTAGTTTATTTTCAAGTGCTTCGTTAATTCTCCAGGACCGTTCGCCTGACATGTTCTCCGGGCAAAATTTCGATACATGCTTGCGCCACTACTTTGATCGCTATTTAGCAGTCCAATCTCGCTTGAGATCGAATCGGTGTCTTTATCCAACAGTTCAACTATTGAGTCAGCCGAGCCACCTTTCTCCCTGTATTTTCGGGCCAACCAGTTTTTGTACTTCGCGGCTCCTTCCCGAATGTCATTAATGGTCCGCGCGCCCACATGATTTGGTCCCACTGATGGCTTATCTGCGAACTCGACATAATCAAGTTCTGCCTCGATCTTCTTTACTATTGCGCCTCCGTAATTGGCTGGCATCAGATCAAAGCGGTATACCATCCCTGGTTGTATCTGGTTGCTGTTATGATCCACGCGGAAATCGGGATGTAAGAACGTATCGAAGGTTTCATAGCCGGAGATCAAATTAATGTTTCCGTCTTGCTCAAGCGTGATTGAAACCTTTAGCGTTCCAGCGACCATCGCCGCGAACGTATTGTTCTTCACAACACATGACGCCTCGGCGATTCGGCCCGGCCCAGATAATTTGGCATCTTCACAATGCAGTTCAACTGGTAAAACACCACTGACTGGATCGAGCTGCCGTGATTCCACCTGAAGACTCCGTGAAGCCGGAGTTTTCTGCGAACTTGCGGGCACCCGCGCAAAAAACCACAAGCAAGTCGACAGAATGACGAGCACAAGAATTCTCGTGCCTACTCTTATTAGAGGTATGTTGCTCATACGATTATCCCCATTTTGACGCGCAATCTCCTCAGTCACTCTTTAGTGCTCTTATTACTGCGAGTTCTGTTTGGGGCGGCAGAGATCCGATCCATGAATTCCTCACAACGCCAAACGTATCCAGCAATATCAAAGTCGGAGTACCCCGCACGCCGATTCTGTCCAGAGGCAACTGTCTCACCTCGTCGACAGATATCCCCAAGTGGTCCAAGTATTTTCGACTATCCTCCACAGGCTGAGGCAGCACCGCAACCAAACGCGTGTTGCCCCTCGACTGGGTAAGCTTCTTATAAAAGGGCGCGCTCTCTGTACAAAAATGACAAGTGCTAGAAATGGCCAAGATAAGCGTCTGTTTGCTCTGTTTCCAATCGATATCCAGAGACGACACAGTCGGAGAATTAGCAGGTTGGCTCTCACTTTGAACACGTTGGCTCTCGCCCTGGTTTGCTTGTTGCGAAGGTTGAGTGAGGAAGTAGTTCTTGACGAGGACAGTCGTAAGCAGGCAAGCGACGACGATTATCGCTACGTTAGCGACCAACTCGATCTTTTTGCTGAGGCTTGTCAACATGGGAAGCCTCTGGGTTATTTAGAGAAGGCTGGATACCGAGACATCCGGTGATGTGGGGGTAGGGAGCCAGTTAACGCCGCAAGTATACTCCCGAGTTCCGAATCGTCAATCTCATTCTTTAGTTTGCGTAAGTGAGGTGAATGCAGGGAAACGTCGGACGAGCAAGATTATTATCAACCAAATCCGCGTGAAGCGGCGTTCACTTCGGAGTCGGGGATGGGCTCGGCGCAGGCGTTGCAGCAGTCACGGCGACGGGCCCGATCTTGTCATCCAGCCCGTCGAGCGTGCCGTTCACTTTCTTGTAAACATTTTCGATCACTGAGCGACGCGCGGCATCCGGAGCGCCGGCAACGTAACTCTTGATGTAATAGAGCAGCGCCTGATCGCTCTTGCCATTGGCTTCGAGCGCCGAACCGAGATGCCACAAAGACATGCGCCACAGCGGCGTGCCTTGCGGCGAGACGCTGACTGCGCGGCGCAAACGCGCGACCGCTTCACCGGATTGATCCAGATTGAAGAGCGCCACTCCCGCCGTGTCTTCGATTCTTCCGCGCAACAAACCCGAGAGTACCGCGCGCGGCACGTCGGGAATGTCGGGAGTGCCGCCCTGGGCCAACGCGCGCGCGCGAATGTCGCCCATCTCTTCGGCCTGCGCGGCGACCGTGGCCGCCGGAACCCCCAGGGCGGCTTCGACGCCGGTCGACGCTTTATCCATCAACTCGACGACGCTTTGTAGTGCGATGCCTTTCTTCAAGAGCTTGCCGGCCACATAGAGTTGACGATAAGCCCGCGTGCCGTCATCGCCGGCGATGAAGTCCTGGGCGAAGGCCAACACGTCGTCTTCTTTCGGCGCACGGCCTTCGGGCGGATCCATCGCCAAAGTGAACGCCAGCAGGCCTTTCAACATTTTCGCATTGGCGTCGGTGTCCGCGGGCGCGGACTGAAAGATTGCGGCCCGGCGCTCAGGGGCGAGCAATTCCGTAAAACTCGCGGCGCGCGCTGCCTTGCGGCCGGCGAGTTTCGTTTCAATCTGTCCATCCTTCAAAGAAAAGGAGCGCGCGAGTTCCGCAACTGCTTCGTCGTACAAACCAAACGACGCGAGCACCGTCGCCAACTCGTAATCAAGCGTGGGAAACCGCGCGAATTGCCGCACAAAACGCAGGCTGCGTTCCGCGTCCAATGGTTTTCGGTTTGCCACCATCGCGCGAGCCCGCGCAATCTGCGCCCAGGTGTAACGCGGCTCGATCGCCACGGCCTGCTGCGCCAGTTCCAGTCCGCGCTCGTTATTGTTGTGCGCCAGAAACCAATACGCGACGCCCACCAGCAAGGGAAGATTGCGCGCCTGATCTTTATCTTGCAGCGCGCTGTTAAGTGCAGTTTCGGCTTCGTCTTTCTTGCCGGCTTCAAGCAGAGACAGCACCAGGCCCGCGCGCGCGGAGTTGTTCTTTGGATCGGTTTGCAGGAGTTCGCGGTACAGCGCCAGCGCTTCCTCGAACTTGCCGGCGGCGCGTTTCAAATCGGCCAGCCCTCCTTTGGCGGCCGCTAATTTTGGATCAAGCGCCAGCGCGCGCGCGTATTCGCTTTCGGCATCGTCAAGCCGGAGCGCGATGTGTCGCGCCGCGCCCAAAGCATAGTGCGCGGCCGCCGAATCAGGCGCGGTTTGGGTGGCCAGCTCGCCGAGGCGATTGGCTTCAACGGCATCTTCGACGGCCAGGTAAAACTGGAGCACCGCGACCAGTCGTTTCGGATTCAACTTGGCGAGCGCTTCGGCCTGATGCGCGGCATCTACCGCGGCGTCGCGCTGGCCGCGGACGAAAAGGTTCAGCGGAATCCGCGCGAGCACTTCGGTGAACAATCGGTCCGGCAGGTCGGGCGGCGCTTCGGAAAACGCCAGGTGAAACTGGTCCAGTCCGCCGCTCACGTCGCCGGCTTGCAGCCTCTGATCGCCGAGCGCGGCATGGGCCGCCACCAGCAATTCAGTCGCGTGTTGCAGGGCCTTTGATTGAGGATTCGCGGCGATGAACCCTTTGAGAAATTCGATTCTCTTGTCCGCCGGCAAAACTAGTGCTTGCCGATCAACTTTTTCCAACTCGTCATCCTCGGGCGCAAACGCGACGTCAGACTTTACAGACGATCGACCTGCCGGCACGTCGCTGCCGGTCCGATCGCGCGGTGAAGGCTGCGCGTTGGAACTCTTGACTGGAGACGAAGTCTTTGCTTTGGTCGCTGGACTTTCACCGACCTGCGACGACGCAACGGCTGTTGGAGCAGCAACCGCTGGAGTGTCGGATGGCTGCGCAGTCGGCGAAGGCGTTGGTGTTTCGACAAGCTGAATTGTCGGCGCGGCGCTCGGCGTTGGTTGCGCGACGGGCGACTCCAGCGGCGCGGGCGTCGGCGTCGGCGTGGCCGCAGGCTGCGGCGATGGAGTGTCGCGGGGTGGAGGCGATCCAGTTTCGCTTAACGGCGGCGCGGGACTTCCAACAACGCGCGGCCGCGTTGCCGCCACGAGATTTTCGGGCAGCTTCTGGTCGAGCGATTCGAAACTGAAGTTGTTTCGCTCGCCGAGAATGTTCACGAAAGTTTCGATTCCCGCCAGCAGTCCCGGGCCGTACTCGGCGCTCTCGATCTTTGGTCGCATGCGCCGATCCATCCGGCCAATCAAGCCGTCGGGGAGATCAGTCCGAAGGCCGCCGCTGAGTTGCGTGAAGAAATTTGCATCATCAGTCGTAATCACCAACACGACGCCTTTGCGCTGGCTGTTTGGTCCAACGTTCCAATCGTTAGCTACGCGCAGTGAATAGTCAGACAGATATTGTCCGCCGGCGCTTTTAACCGTCGCGACGAAGAACACAATCCCGGTTCGCTCCTTCAGATTCGCCAGCACCGTCTCAAGCCGCTGTTTGGTCGCGGGCTCGACCACTTCGGCAAAGTCATTAACGTATCCGCTCGGCTGCGGCAGTTGGGTGTTCTGTGCCTGGCCGCGCCAGTTCGCGCCCGACCAAACCAGTAGAAAAGCAGCCAGGATGGCCGTGAAAACGATCGCCCGCTGGTTCCCGATAAATCTCATTCGCTAACTCGTTCCTAAGAAGCTTACCTGACTTTGCTCTGGCGCGCCGCAGTCAACGCTTCCGCCAGCACTCGACCGACTGAACAACTCGGGGCTTCCAAACCCAGCACGTGCGCCAACGTCGGCGCGATGTCCGTGGGCGCTGCTGCCTGCGTGTACCTTCCGGAGGCAAAGTCGCGTCCCATGATAATCAATGGCACGTGCGTGTCATAACTATAAGGCGATCCGTGCGTCGCCGACGAGCGTGGATCCGTCGGGTCGTCCGGAGGATCGAACTGAATTGCATAAGGTTCGTAGACGATAATGACGTCGCCGCTGCGCTGAGAATAGAATCCGTGGAGCACGCGCCGGGCCACCGGATCCGCCGGAGAGATGGAATTGTTCTCAAGCTGCCGGCGCGTGAAATAACGCGCTATGCCGGGCAATTTCAGCACTGCCTCGCCCAAAACACGCTCCGCTTCGTCCAGGTCGATGCCGTCGCGCTGCAAAGCCCTTCGGTTGAGATAGAAATTGGAATTGAGCAAGCCCTGTTCAGTTTCGTCTCGGTTCTGGAAAGTTTGAATGTAATCAGTCGCCGGTCGATCTCTGCGCGCATATCGGGCTTGCAAACCCTCTTCCGCGACTTTGAGCAGGTCGGCTTTCTGATAACGCCGGCCCGCGAGATTCAGTAGCGCCGCTTGCTCAGGAACCGGCGAGGCGCCGTGATCGGCGGTAAAGATCACAATCGTATTCCCTAAACCCACGCGCGAATCCACAAAATCCAGAAGCTTCCCGATTTGCCGGTCAACGCGGAGCGTCATGTCCATCGCTTCCTGGCTGTACGGTCCAAAACGATGACCCACATAGTCGTTCGCTGAAAAGCTCACCGACAAGAGGTCGGTGGCGTCGCCCGCGCCAAGTCTCTCGTTCGCGATCGCCTCTTCAGCAAATGCAACCAGCAGGTCGTTCGAAAACGGCGTGTAGTCCAGCGCCCGGTAGAACGGCTTGTCCGGCGCCGCCGATCCGCCCGTGACCACGTGCGGAAAAAAGTTTGTATCAGCTGAAGACTTGTCCAGATTTTCCCACGGCACATCGTCACGGCCGGCACGGCGCAGGTACTCGCCTTCGTTGGGCAGCAAGCGATCCCAGCGGGCGCCGAACAAGGCATCCGCCATGTGCCGATGGTTGAAGCGCACCACCCATTCGGGTAAATGCTCAAAGTAGTAAGTACCGGAGATGATGTTGCCGTTGTCAGTGCTGAACCAGTAAGCCGCGTTCGCTCGCCGGCCCGCGGGCAAAATCGCGGAACGATCCTTCGCCGAAATCCCAATTACTTTCGATCGATCGCCATCGGCCAGGCGCAGCTCGTCGCCGACGGTGGAACATAACAAACGACCCGGGCCTTTTCCCTTCTCGTTGGGTTTGCCGCCGAGCGTCATGGTGTTGTCGTCGGTGATCGATTTGACTTTCCGTCCCGTTTCGCGCTCGTACCATTCGTTGGCGACGATTCCGGTTTGCGAGGGCGAAGCGCCGGTCATAAACACGGCGTGGCCGGGCGCGGTGAATGTCGGCACGTGATCGAAGTTTGCCTCAGTCCACGAAGCGCCGGCGCGCATTAGACGACCGATGCCGCGCGATCCAAACAGATCGCCGAAACGGCTCAAGTAGTCATAACGAAATTGATCTACGACGATTAGCAAGACCAACCGCGGGCGTGGGCTTTGGCTGGCTTTGGTGATCGCGCGACGCGCTGGTATTCGCGGGCGCGCTTGCGCAAGCGAAACCGGCAGCGCGCCGGCCAACGCCAGAAGCAGGGCAAGAAGCGGCGATAATACGCCTCTGGAACGGAAGCGGTTCACTTCAGAATACTCGGTACGGGAAATGATCAGTTAACATTCGTCGCAAGGAGAGACCAATTGGCCGGGCATGATAACATCAATGCGCAAGCAAAAGGAAAAAGGCGAACTAACCTCCAACTTCAGTCGCGCGGCTGTTTGATACTCGGAAGGATACAAGTATGCACAGACGAAAGCTAATTACTCTGTTGGGTGCGATATTACCAGTCATCAGTTTTCGGTCAACCGTTCTAGCCAGCAAGAGCGCCGCAGATCCTGTTCAGAGCGACTCCCTAAAATCGCCCCATGCTGAGGCCTTGTCTTTGGTTCTTGAGCGCCAGCAAGATGAGATTTCAAAGGCCGAACTGAGCAATTTCGGCGGCCATGGAACCGATCGGTTTCGTGGATCGAAAGAACAGTATTGGTGGTTTGATACCATTCCACGCTCCTGGTCAGTCAGTCGTCCATTTGCTCCCGGGCAAATCGATTCCACGCATTGGTTTCTTGTTTCCTACGTTGTTGACAAGACGGAAATTTGCAGCTGGTTCGTTGACACGGCCAAGCGCACAGTTCAGTTGTCAGCAAAGAGACCGTTAAAGTGAGCGATGAGCGAATTAGACGAAGCATGGGAGTTGGCGCTGGCTGAAGCAAAGCGGCGCGCGCACGCGGCCGGACGGGCCGATATCGCGCAGTATCTGGCGCTGCGCGCGCAAAACGATTTGCTGCGACGCACGGCAATCGACTGGCTGGTCGACACGCTGACGGCCTTTGCCGGCGATGCGAATCGCCGGGGAGCGGCCATTCAAATCGAGCTCTCCGACGCGCATCAGTTTCGGGTTGGGCCGGCGACGATGGTAGGAACAAAGCTCACTCTGCGACACGGCGTGCGCGCTCTGTCGATCGAAAGCGGCTGG
>DATGVD010000275.1:0-4323 GCA_035300785.1 Pyrinomonadaceae bacterium
GAACGCCGAAATCTTTCTTTCCAGATAAGTCGCGTACGCCACCCAAAGCGCCGTGATCGTGACCACCGCTCCGATCTGTATGAACGGCCAGATGACATAGTTCACCGTCGGCTCGCTGAAAAATTTCAGCAGCAAGCTGTCGATGAAGTTGATCGGGGCTAAGAGTGCTAGTAGCATCGTTTTCACTGGTCTAACGGCCAACAGCTAGAAGCCGCGGAGCGGCGAAATGTTTATAGAACAGTGGAATATTTTAAGGAATTGAAAGCTCCTTTAGGAGCGAAACTCATTTTTTCACCCATGATTTTTCGCCCATGAATGGGCTCACAGAATCTAATGGGCTGCCCTCCTCCTATAAACATTTTCATCCCTCCGGGATTTTCCCGCTGGCTAATCGTCCGCATTGAGCCGCCAACGAAGCAAGGCCAGTCTTATGTCAATCAACCTGCCTCGCTTTTTGCCCTCTTTCAGTAGTCGCGACAGTTGTCTGTTGCGCTCCGTCACTTCCCGGAGAGTCTTGCGCACAGAGTCTAATTGCTTCTCGAAATCGATCTTGGAATAATCACCGCTTCGTCGAGCGAGATAATTCATCACGCGTTCGATTTCTTCATTGCGCATTACGCCCTACCGATCAATCTCACCTAAAACAATATCCAGCGTCCCGATGATTGCAACCACGTCCGCCACCAAATGGCCGAGGCAAAGCTTCTTCAAGGCCTGCAGGTTCATAAAGCACGGCGGCCGCACGCGCACGCGCCAGGGCTGTTGCGTGCCATCGGAAACCAGATAACAACCAATCTCGCCTTTTGGTCCTTCGATCGAATGATAGTAATCACCAACGGGTGGCTTGATCAGTTTCGGCACTTTCGCGTTCACGGGACCATCGGGCAGATTGTCGATTGCCTGCTGAATGATCCGGCGCGACTGGCGCATTTCTTCCATGCGCACCAGGTAGCGATCGTAGGTGTCGCCGTTCTCGCCCAGCGGTACGTCAAAATCCATGTCGGCGTACGCGGCGTACGGCCGCGACTTGCGTATGTCCCAGGCCACGCCCGACCCGCGCAAAGACGGGCCAGACAGACCGATCGCGACGGCATCTTCGCCGGTGATCACACCGATGCCGACCGTGCGGCTCAACCAGATCCGGTTCTCGGACAAAACCGTCTCGTACTCGTCCAGCCGCGCTGAAATGTTGCCAATGAAACGCCGCACGTCGCTTTCGAAATCATCGTAAGCATCGTTGGGCATGCCGCCGATACGCCAGGCGTGACACGTTAGCCGCGCCCCAAACTGCCGCTCGAAGATTTTCAGGATTTCTTCCCGCTCGCGAAACGCCCACAGCAGAACCGTCACCGCGCCGATGTCCAGCGCATGCGTGCCGAGCCACAACAGATGCGAAGCGATGCGATTCAGCTCAGTCAGAATAGTGCGAATGTAATGGGCTCGCCGCGGCACATCGAGGCCCATCATTTGCTCGACTGTCTCAACCCAGACCAATCCATTCGAAACCGCGGCGATGTAATCGAGCCGATCCCAGTAAGGCGCAATCATCGCGTACATGCGGTTCTCGGCAATCTTTTCCATGCCACGATGCAGATAGCCGATGTCGCAATCGAGATCGATTACTGTCTCGCCGTCGAGCTTCAAAACCACGCGCAGCACGCCGTGCGTAGACGGATGCTGCGGCCCCATGTTGAGCGTCATCTCGGGGCTGTCCATCAGCGTCTGCTGAGTGGTGGCGATCTCTACTTGATGCATAAAAAATAGGTTTAGAGTTCAACCTTCAGGTTGCTGCGCCGAAGAGCAAGCTGAAGCTTGAACTCTGAACTCTAGGCCGCAGTTTCCTTCGGCAGATAACAGCCCGTTACGCTCCACGGCTCGATCACGAGCCCAATCTCTGTCACTTCACCTTTTTCCTTTTTCTCCCGCAGCTTCAAAAGCAATGATTGCGCGGCGCTCGCTTTATTCCAAACATTTCGCGGCGCCAGGGTTTCAGTCAGCACAAAGCCAGCGCCCTTTGCCGCGTCGGGCGCGTCGAAAACCTTGGCTTCGTAATGGGCTGCGATTTCTTTTGGACTCATTTAGCTTTCTTCTCTAGCGTGCCGCGATCAACCGCCCGCTACCGCAGGCCGTTCTGACTCCTGCTTTCTGCCTACTGCCGTCTGCCTACTTATCTTTCGGCATCACTTCTTTTCCGCCCTTGAAAATCTCGCGGACTTCACGCTCTTGTGGCACTGAAAGAATCTCCAGGCCATAAGCTCGGCGCTGCTCTAACTGTTCCTGCTGTACCTCGGTAAACTCCGGCAGATGATTTTCCGTCCATCGGTTTTCGACAAACTCGAGCGGGTAGTCTTTGCGCAACGGATGTCCTTCCCAATCCGGCGGCAGCAGAATCCGTCGCAAGTCAGGATGATTGCGAAACACGACGCCGAACAAATCGTAAACTTCGCGTTCCGGCCAATCAGCCGAAGGCCAGACGCCGGTGACGCTGTCGACGCCCTCACCGTTCGTCGCCACCTTCAGACGCACGCGTTCGTTCGCCGGGATGGAATACAGATTGTAAATGACTTCGAATGGCGCCTCACGTTGATCGGGATAGTGCGCGCAGGTCAAGTCTGAAAGGTAATTGAAGGGCGTGCCGGAATCGTTCCGGAGCGCTTTGCAGACTTCCACGATGTGCGATCGATCGATTCGGATCGAAAGCTGACCCAGAAACTCGCTGGCTTCGATCACCGCGCCGTCGAATTCGGTCCGGAGTTTCTTCACCAACGGATGCGCGGACGCATCGGATGGCTTAGGGCCTTCTTCTTTCTTTTTTACTGGAGCTTTCGGTGCGCCGGGCGCAGTGGCGCCGGCTTTCTGCGCGGCTTCTTTGGCGGCCGCGACGCGCGCTTTCGCCTCTTCTACAATCGCGTCTTTTTCGGAATCGGCTGATGGCGGGAAAGAGGAATTCGCTTCACGCGCCTGGTCGGTCGCGTTGTCCTGGTTCGGTCCGGCGTCTGGTATTATGGGCTTATCTTCCTCGGCCATAAACGCTCAACTCACACCCTGACGAAAACGCTCTGGCTTGCGGGCCACGGGCGCGCGCACGTCACGCTCACGTGTTAATGCAAAAGATGCAAAAGGGTCGGACAAACGACTTGTAGCACGCGGTTTAAGTCGTTGTCAATCGCCACCTGTGGCGATTTTTCCATGAGTTCTGCGCGCTTGACCTAAGACTATTGCGGCCCGTATCATGAACTGTTTGATTGAGACGGTTAATGACAACTGTATAAAGCGAGGAAGAAATGAAACCCGGAATTCATCCTGAATATAGCGAGATTACAGTGACGTGCGCGTGCGGTGAAAAATTCAAGACGCGTTCGACGCGCAAAGGCGACCTGCACGTCGAGATTTGCTCGGCTTGCCATCCGTTCTTTACCGGCAAGCAGAAGCTGGTTGATACGGCAGGGCGCGTTGATCGATTCAACCGGCGCTATGGCAAGAAGCAACCGGCGGAAGCGCCGCCAGCGGCGTAAGCCGGTTCAGTCAGGTACGATGCGAAAGAGACATTAGCAATTCGAAGAGTTTAGATGCCGGCGTTGTTCGAGGCTGGCCGCTCAGGCTTTATCAGACGAGACGGCCAGTCGTAAGAATCGCCGGCATAGTTGTATGTAGCATAGACTTTAGTCTGTGATTTTTACTCCCTCTCCCTTTGGGAGAGGGTTGGGGTGAGGGATTTAGGCGATCGGCCAGTACCACCCTCACCCTTACCCTCTCCTGGAGCTCGAGGGAATCAGAAGAAGATTGAAACAATGAGTACAAACGAAAGAGATCTGATAGTCGGCGGACAGGCCGTGATCGAGGGCGTGATGATGCGCACGCCCAACGCTTACGCGATCGCGGTCCGCAAAGCCGACGGCACGATCGTTAACACCGCGGCAGTGTTGCCAAAGTGGAGCGACAAAGTGCCGATCTTGAAACTGCCCGTGCTGCGTGGCGGCGCGGTCTTATTGCAGTCGATGGGCCTCGGCATCAAGGCGTTGAATTATTCTGCGAACGAGGCGTTTGCGGAAGCTGAAGGTGCGAAAGCTGCCGAGGTGCAAGTAGCGCTGACGCCGGCCGTGATCGAAGGCGAGGGCGACTTTGCAGGCTTGACCGGCGCGATGCCGGGTTTGTTTCCCTTGCCGACAAAGAAGCGTTCAAAGGATGAATTGAAAAAAGGCGCTACTGCGGCGGCAGCAAGTTCGATCGTGTTCGCTTTGATTTTCAACGTGCTGCTTTTCATCGCTGCGCCGCTGCTTTTGACCAACGCGCTTTTCATCGCGGCCGGTTGGGCGGCGCCGC
>DATGVD010000276.1:0-8122 GCA_035300785.1 Pyrinomonadaceae bacterium
GCCGCGCGCAAGGACTTTGCGAAAAACGTGCGCGAGCTGCTTGCTGTCGCTGAAGAAGCCCGCTCGAAAGGGATCGCCTATCGCCCTGACATCAAGCGCCAGCTGGATCTGGTGCGCGCGCTGGTAATCGGCCAGAACTACCAGTTATCGCAGCGCGATGCGCCAGGAGCCGCGCCGATATCCGACGCCGAAATCGACGCCTTATTCAAAGAGCCCGGACAGGAAGAGCGCTTCAAGCTATTTCTGCAGGATGCGCAAGCGCACAATCCACAGATGGCCGGACAGCAAATTCCCGACGAACAGATGAAGGAAATCAAGCATCAGTTGGGACAGGCGTTGGTTGGTGAACGACGCGGGATCGCCGCCGGCATCGATAAGAAGCGGAGCGTTGAGTTGCAAATCATGTTGGAGCAGGCGCGGCTCCTGGCGTCGACCTACGCGCAGGAAACTTTGATTCCAAACACCAAGGCGACCGAGCCCGAGATCGACGCTTACATTGCCAAGCATCCAGAGCTGGACGACAAACAGAATCGCGCGAAGGCCGAGGACGTTTTGAAGCGCGCGCGCGCCGGCGAGGATTTCGCCGCGCTGGCCAAAGAATTTTCCACCGATCCCGGAAGCAAGGACAAGGGCGGCGACCTCGGCTGGTTTGGTCATGGACAGATGGTGCCTGAATTCGAGAAGGCGGCTTTCGCTCTCCAGCCCGGACAAATCAGCGACCTCGTCGAGAGCCAGTTTGGCTTTCACATCATCAAGGTGGAGGAGAAGCGCACGGAGACAAAAGATGGCAAGCCCGAGGAACAAGTTCATGCGCGGCATATTCTGATCGCGGCCGGCGCGACGAATCCGTTCGGTCCGCCGAAGTCTCCGCGCGACACAGCGCGCGACGCCGTCGAGCAGGATAAGGAAAAGAAGATGCTCGAGGAGATCGTCAAGCGTCAGGGCTCGCACATTGCGATTGCCGAGAATTTTTCCGTCCCTGCTCCGCCACCCCAGCAGCAGATGCCGCAGGGCTTCCCGCCGGGTGGTCCGCAACCGCCGACCGCAGCTCCGGGTTCCAAGGCTCCACCCAAGGGTGGCAAGCGATAGGCGAGCGCAAAGCCAATGCAGTTCGGTGATTATCGGGTCGAGATTATTCCTGACACTGAATTTCGTCTCGACGGTGGCGCGATGTTCGGCGTGGTGCCGCGCAACCTCTGGTCGCGGGCGTGTCCGCCGGACGAACAGAATCGCATTCGCATGAACATGAACTGCGTGTTCGTCGAAGCAGGCGCGGAGAAGATTCTGATCGAGACCGGGATCGGCGAGAAGTGGCCGGCTAAACATACCGCGATGTATGGCATCACGCGCGAGCGGCCGCTTGGGGAATCGCTGCGCGCGATCGCCGGAGTTGGGGCGGATGAAATAACGATCGTCATTAATACTCATCTGCATTTCGACCATGCCGGCGGAAACACGGCGCTTGATGCCAGAGGCCAGGCCGTTCCGGCCTTTCCGAATGCGCGATATTTTGTTTCGCACGCGGAGTTCGAACACGCCGAGCATCCCAGCGAACGTGATCGCGCGAGTTATTTGCCGGACAACTGGCAGCCGCTGCACGCCGGCGGACAGCTCGAGTTAAAAGAAGCAAACTATGAAGTAGTGCCCGGGCTGCGGATGGAAAACCATCCCGGCCACAATCGATCGATGCAATGCTGGCGTTTGGAGCGCGAAGGCCGGACGCTGTTTGGATTTGCCGATCTGGTGCCGATGCGCGCACACGTGCCGTTTTCGTGGATCATGGGCTACGATCTCTATCCCCTGGAAACGCTCGAGGCAAAAAAGAAATTGTTGCCGCAGGCGGCCCGTGAGAATTGGACGTGCTTGTTTTATCACGATCCGGATGAGCCGCTGGCGAGGATTGTTGAGGAAAATGGCAACCTGCGGGCAGTCAGCCAGGAGAGAGCATCGGACTTATCATACTGAAGACGTTAAGGCTGCCCGCGGCAAGCATGTTGAAACGATTTAAGGTGCGGTTCGTTGACAGGAGGTGCGGAGTATGTCTGATGAATACTGGGCCACGTTTTCGATTTACGATCATCGATGGTCTATGTACCGGCGCTCGTTGGTCCTGTTTGACCGAGTTGTGATCCCAATCCCCAAAAAACCTATTGGCAATCAGACCAAGCAAGAATTGGATGCCCTTCAGGCGGATGTCGACTATCTTCAGACTGAGAATGCGGCAGTTCGCTTCGACTGGGATTCCGAAGAGTTTCATGAATGGCAAAAGAACATCGAGGGAGAAGTTCTGGCTAATGCATTAGTGAAGGACCCACTCTTGGCCACCCGATTGCTGCTAAAAGAGAAGTATAACAACCTGATTCCGGAACTCAGACCTGCTGGAGTCGACTCGGTCACCGCGATGCCAGTTTATGGCACGCGGAAAAACTATGAAACCGCAGCTAAAGATCTGAAGGAATATGTCACTGAAAGACTTACTCTCGAAGTGATCCTGGAAAATATACCTCTGCCAGCTGATGGTGTCGCCCTTCCCGAAATCATCGAGCTGCGTAAGCGGGAAGATTACAGGGAATCGCTATCTGCACTTCGGCAGTGGCAGAGGGACCAGATTCCGAAGCTGCTAACGGAGAACAATGACAAAGAACTAAAGCAAGCTGGCGAAGACTTCAAAAAGCTGGTCACGCAGTATAAGAAGGCGATGGGAGACGCCAAGTATGAAAAGCTGACAACTGGCGTGTGTTCGGTGCTGGCCGTTGGAGCGGTCTTGGCGGGGGGAGCGGCTCCACTGATTGCGGCTGTAGCAGGTCTCGCTCCAGCGCTCTTCTCAGTCAAGAAACTGCTTACGCCTTGCTGGAAACAGGTAGCGGAGAAAAGCTGCGCGCCAGCGGGCGTCGTCTATGCTGTATCAAAGCTATAGAGTTCTTCCACAAAAAAGAACTTGCAGCCCCAATCGATAATATCTTATCCGGAGTGGATTGATAAAGATGACAGCAAAGATCGGCATCATCGGCGGCAGCGGGCTTTATCAGATGCCCGAGCTGACGGAGATCGACGAGATCGAAATTCAGACTCCGTTCGGCAGTCCCTCCGATAAGTTCATTATCGGCACGCTCGAAGGCGAGCGCGTCGCATTTTTGCCGCGTCACGGTGTCGGTCATCGCTTCACGCCCACGGAAGTTCCGTTTCGCGCGAATATCTATGGCATGAAGCTTTTGGGTGTTGAGCGCATCCTGTCGGCTTCGGCAGTCGGTTCCTTGCAGGAGAAGTACGCTCCGCTCGACATGGTGATTCCGGATCAGTTTTTCGATCGCACGCGCGCCAGGGCGCGAGAGTCAACTTTCTTTGGCGAAGGCATCGTCGCGCACATCGCGTTTGCTCATCCGGTGTGCGGCGATCTCGGCGACGTGCTCGAAGAATCCTGTAAAGCTGCTACAGTCAAAGCACATCGCGGCGGCAGTTACGTTTGCATGGAAGGTCCGGCGTTCTCGACCGTGGCTGAATCGAACGTCTATCGCTCCTGGGGCATGGACGTGATTGGCATGACGAATTTGCAGGAAGCCAAGCTGGCACGGGAAGCTGAGATTTGCTATGCGACGCTGGCGCTGGTCACCGACTACGACTGCTGGCATCCCGGCCACGATGCCGTGACGGTGGAAACTGTCATCGAATACTTGAACAAAAACGTACGCAACGCGCAGGTAATTATGCGCGAAACGGTGAAGCGTTTGCGCGGATCCGCGCGCACGTGCAAGTGTGGCTCGGCCTTAAAGAACGCGATCTTCACGGCGCCGGATTTGTGGCCGGAAGCAACCACGCGTAAGCTCGATGCCATCATTGGAAAGTACAAGAAGTAAGTTTCAAGTCTCAAGTTTCAGGTTTCAAGTTGAGGTGAAGAAATGAAGAAGTTCTGTTTATTGGCGATTTGCTTGTTGCTTTTGTTTGTCGCCGCGCCGTTGGCGCGAGCTCAGGGTAATGCCAAGCAGGGGCCGGATGTAGTTCGCGACCCGGATTTGGAGAAAGACTCGCTGCACAACCTGGAGGTGGCGCGGCACTACTTTAAGCTCAAGAAAGCCTACATCGCGGCCTTGCAGCGTTGCGAAGAGATCATCGCCGGCAATCCGGTCTTTTCAAAGATCGACGAAGTGCTGTTCATCGCCGGCGAGAGCAGCCTCCGGCTGGCGGAAAATAAGGGCAAGCAGGCCAGCAAAGTTACGTCTGACAAGTTGCGTGAAGACGCGCGCGATTACCTGTCACAGTTGGTCAACGGCTATCCTGACAGTTCGTTTCGCAAGCAGGCTGAAGATGATCTGAAGGGACTCGGCGGGCCGAAACCGAAAGAGAGCAAGCAGTAGGCAGAAGGCAGTGAGCAGGAGGCATAGAGCTGAAGATCCAAAGCTCAAATTCCAGATTCAAGATTCCAAATTCACAATTCGCAATTCCAAATTCGAAATCACAAACATCACAAACATGTCACTACTCGTCGTCGGTTCAGTCGCTTTTGATGCAGTCGAAACGCCGTTCGGCAAGCGCGATCGAATGCTCGGAGGGTCCGCGTCGCACTTCTCGATCTCGGCCAGCTTTTTCACAGAAGTGCGCGTCGTCGCCGTTGTCGGCGGCGACTTTGGCCAGGCGGAGCGCGACGTGTTTGCTCGCCACAATGTCGATACGTCCGACCTGGAGGTCATTCCTGACGGCCAAACCTTTCAATGGCATGGCCGTTATGAATACGACCTGAATGTCGCGCACACGCTCGAGACTCAGCTAAATGTTTTCGCTGGTTTCGAGCCGAAACTTTCTGAAGGCTCAAAGAAGTCGCGGCTCGTCTTTCTCGGCAACATTCAGCCGGACTTACAGCGCGGCGTGCGCGAACAGATTCCCAACGCCGAGCTGGTGGCCCTCGACACCATGAACCTCTGGATCGAGACCACGCGCGATTCCCTGCAAAAGACGATCGAAGTGGTCGACCTGGTGATCATCAACGACGCCGAAGCGCGACAACTGGCCGGGGAGCCTAACTTGATCAAAGCAGCCCGCAAGATTCTTTCGTGGGGCCCGGATACTTTGATTGTGAAGCGCGGCGAGTACGGCGCGGCGATGTTCACGAAAGAAACCTACTTTGCGATTCCGGCCTATCCGCTCGAGGCCGTTTTCGATCCGACCGGCGCCGGCGACACCTTTGCGGGCGGCTTGATGGGGTATTTGGCGAGCCAGGAAAAGCTGGATGAAGCCGCGCTGCGTCGCGCGATGATTTTTGGTTCAGTGATGGCGTCATTCAACGTCGAAGAGTTTGGTACCGAGCGGGTGCAGCGCCTGACGCCCGACGAAATCAATCAGCGCTTTCGTGCCTTCAAACGGTTTACCCATTTTGAAGAGATTCCGTTCGAACGGAAGGTTTCAGGTGCAAGGTTTCAAGTTTCAAGTTGATTCTGATACCTTGCCCGCGCCATGTTCGTGAAAACCTGAAACCTGAAACCTTAAACTAACCATGTTCTGTCCCATCTGCGAGGCTGAATACGAACCGGGTATCACGCGCTGCGCGGACGACGGCGCGGAGCTGGTTGAGCGCCTGAACGTGGAAGCGGGCGCGACCGACAGCAGCGAGGCGCGCTTTGTGACGCTGCACACGCTGTCTTCACCGGCTGAAGCCGAGATGGTCAACGACATCCTGCGACAGAATAGAATTCGCGCGGTCGTCCAGTCGGGAGCGTCGGATCAATTCTCACCATTGTTTTCGGTGATGGCCCCGGGCGCGCAGGTGCTCGTCGATGAGCGCGACCTCGATCGCGCGAAGGAGTTGTATGCCTCTTTCTTCGGCGAAGATACTTCGCCATTGACTGGTCCGGCGTCCGAAGACGACGAGGTTTAGAGTTCAACCTTCAGGTTGTCGTTTTGGTAACTGCGGCAAGCCAAAGCGTGAACTCTAAACAGCCGAAGCTATGACCTCAGACGACGAGGTTTAGAGTTCAACCTTCAGGTTGTCGTTTTGGTAACTGCGGCAAGCTAAAGCGTGAACTCTAAACAGCCGAAGCTATGACCTCCTCCGAACCAATTGTAGTTCTAATGACTGCGGCCAGCCGCGAAGAAGCCGACCGAATTGCCGAACTGCTGGTCTCTGCGCAACTGGCAGCCTGCGTTCAGATCCTGCCTGAAATTGGATCGGTCTATCGCTGGCAAGGCGAAGTCAAACGTGAGAAGGAGATTCTGCTTTTGGCTAAGACCGTTGCGTCGCGGTTCGATGAGCTAGAGAGCAGAGTTCGTGCGATGCACAGCTACGAGACCCCGGAGATTATCGCCGTTCCCGTTACGGATTCCTCAGCGCCGTATCTGGGATGGTTACTTGCCGAACTCAGAGAGAATGCATAGTGCCGTAGTCACGAGATATTTATAGCAGCAGACGTCATATTTGGATCTCTTCGCAGGCGCGAAGCAGCTTCGCGCCTGCGAAGAAAAGACAAACAGGACGCGGTTCTATAAAGACGTCGCGCCTACAGCGCTCGCATCGTTCGCGGGATACAGTTTATAAGCGTGATACTGCCAGCTTAGGTAGGACTTCCTGGACCAACTAAGCGCCGTTTTTCTTCTGCGCGTTTTGAAAGTGCGAGATAATCTCGACAATCTCTGACGGCGAATCGGTCAAGTGCAGACGCTTGAGGTCGTCTTCGACAATTTTTGCCTCGCCCAGCATCGGCCCTCTCAACCACTCGAGCATTCCTTTCCAATACTGCGAGCCGTAGAGGACGACCGGGAAGTTGTGAATCTTCTTTGTCTGAATCAGCGTGAGCGCTTCAAACAGCTCGTCCATGGTCCCGAAGCCGCCGGGAAAAATTATGAACGCATCGCTGTATTTCACGAACATCATCTTGCGCACAAAGAAGTATTTGAACCTGAGCGAGAGCGTCAGGTAAGGATTCGAGCCCTGTTCGTGCGGCAATTCGATATTGCACCCGACCGACGTGCCGCCGGCTTCGAAGGCGCCGCGATTGGCGGCCTCCATGATGCCAGGACCGCCGCCGGTGATCACTGACAAGCCGGCCCGCGCCAAGAGCGCCGCCGTCTCTTGCGCTGCCTTGTATTCGGGGTCGTCGGGCGGCGTGCGTGCCGAGCCGAAGATGGCGACCGCGCTCTTGATTTGGGCCAGATCTTCAAAGCCCTGGACGAACTCGCCCATGATGCGAAACACTCGCCAGGTGTCGGTGTGCAGAAACTCATCCGCGTGCGGCGTTTCGAGCAGGCGCTCGTCCTGCGTCCCATGAATTGTCTTGTCGTATTCGTCGTTCATGTTCTTCTTCGTTGCAAGAACTCCCTTCTCACTCTGGGAGAAGGGGGAAAGAGGGGCGTGGCTAACCGGGCCTCACCCCTAACCCTCTCTCAGAGGGAGAAGGAGCTGAAGCACTAAAGGCCCATGATGTTATAGCCGCAATCAACGTAAATCGTTTCGCCCGTAATGCCCGACGAAAGGGGGCTGCACAGAAACAGCGCGGTGTTACCGACTTCGCGCGGCTCGACATTGCGATGCAGAGGCGCGCGTTCGGCGTGATGCTTCAACATTGTGCTAAGGCCTGAGACTCCACGCGCTGACAATGTTTGAATCGGTCCGGCGCTGATGGCGTTGACCCGAATGTTTCTCGGGCCCAGGTCGGCGGCGAGATAGCGTACGCTGGACTCGAGCGCGGCTTTGGCCACTCCCATAACGTTGTAGCCTTGATAGACTTTCTCAGCGCCGTGAAAGGTCATCGTCACGATGCTGCCGCCTTCGGTCATTAACGGCGCCGCCGCGCGCGCCATCTGCGTCAACGAGTAAGCGCTGATTTCCAAAGCCTGCACGAAAGCGTCGCGCTCTATTTTCATATATTCGCCTTCAAGGGCTTCGCGTGGCGCGAAGGCGATGCTATGAACCAGAAAATCCAGCCGGCCAAACTCCGATGCCAGGCGCTTGAAGGTTTCATCAACCTCGTCCTGCTTCGTGACATCGCACGACAGCAGCGGCGAATCCGGCATCTCCGCTCTCGTCAAACTCTCGACGTTTTCTTTCAGCCGGTCGCCCTGATAAGCAAACGCCAAACGCGCACCCGCTTCATGCAGCGCCTGCGCAGTCGCCCAGGCGATTGATCGTTTATTAGCG
>DATGVD010000277.1:0-2107 GCA_035300785.1 Pyrinomonadaceae bacterium
TGGAGTCTTCGCGGTCGAGTTCTGGCGTTCAAACCGCTTCGCAATCCCCTCTCGGGCAGCGAGCTTTACTGGATCCATCTCGATCTGGAAAAACTCAGGCTGGAGGTTTTGGTTAATGCGCGGGCGCTCAGCGGCGGCCAGCTTGAAGTCGGCGCAACGCTGTCGGCTGAAGTATGGCTCCAGGGTCATGTGCTTGACCAACAGGCCTTGCAGCTCCGCTATGAAGGAGTGGACACGAGTTTCTCGATGACCAGTTTCTGGTCGCGTCTCTCGCGGAGCAATTAGCCCTCCGGTCGCTTGATTCTGAAGAAGAACCCGCCCATGCTTTGATTGAATGAAGCGATTTCTGGTCATCATCCTCACGCTTTTGGTTCTGGTGCTCGGCCTCTATTTCTTCGATCAATACTGGATCCACCGGTACGACTCACTGATTGCCCGCGAAGCCGCTGCTCATCACATCGATCCGGATCTAGTCTGGAGCATCGCCTACAAAGAAAGCTATTTCAGTCCGTGGAAGAACGGCAAAGACGGCGAGATTGGATTGATGCAAGTTCGACCTGCGGTCGCGCACGACTGGGCGACAGACACCGATCAGCGAACTACCGAGGACTCAGCGATTCTGTTACGCGATCCGGAACGAAACATTCAAATCGGTTGCTGGTATCTCGAGAAGTTCAGCGATGAGTACCGCGACGCGCCGGGCCGCGAGGCGCGTATGCTGGCAGCCTACAACGCGGGCCCAAAACGAGCAGCCGACTGGAGTCGCGTGGCCGAAGGCGCGCCACCACTGACTGAACAGGAGTTCATAACTCGCATCGATTTCCCTTCTACCCGCGCCTACGTCGCCTCGATTCTCGATCGTTATCGCCGCCTCAGGTCATCCCGCATTGGCGCGCCGGCAGGCGCCACTCCGCAATCGGGGAGATAGATCGATGACTACAATCTACTCCGCGCGTTGGGTGCTGCCGATCGTTTCGCCTGCGATCGAAGACGGCGCCGTCGCTGTCGACGGATCCAAAATAGTTGCTGCAGGTCCGCGGGTCGAAGTCCTTTCCCGATTTCCCGAGGCGAGCGTTTCTGATTTTGGCCAAGCGGCGATTCTGCCGGGTCTGATCAACGCGCATTCGCATCTCGAGCTGACCGTCATGCGCGGGTTTCTGGAAAGCGAAGAAGGCGATTTCGCAGCCTGGTTGCGAAAGCTGACCACCGCAAGGATGGCGATGACGGGTGAAGATCTCCTGGTGTCGGCAACCTGCGGCGCCAGCGAAGCGGCCCGCGCCGGCGTTACGTGTTTCGGGGATTCAAGTTCGTCGGCAACCCATGTCATGAGAGCCCTGCGCGATGTTGGCTTGCGCGGCATTGTTTATCAGGAATCATTTGGCCCCGATCCGAAACTTGCCGCCGAGAATGTCTTAAGACTTCGTGAACAGATCGCGGAGATGCGCGATGACGAAAACGATCTTGTACGCGCGGGCGTATCACCGCACGCGCCTTACACGGTGAGCGCATCACAGCTCGAACTAATCTCGCGGCTGGCGATTGATCAGAAGCTGCCGCTGATGATGCATGCGGCTGAGTCACAAGCTGAGAAGTCTTTCATGTTGGATGGACTTGGCCGTTTCGCGGACGGACTGAAGGCGCGCGGGATTGAGTGGCAAGCTCCCGGAATCTCGACCGTCGAATACCTGGCGCGGCATGGAATTCTGGAAACGCGACCGTTGCTCGCTCACTGCATCAACGTCGACGACGCTGACCTGGAACTCATTAAACAGAGCGGCGCCGGCATCGCGCACTGCCCTAAGTCAAACGCCAAACTCGGCCACGGCCGCGCACCCTTTCAGAGATTTCTGGCGCACGGCATCAAAGTCGGGCTGGGCAGTGATTCAGTCGCCAGCAACAACACGTGCGACATTCTTGAAGAAGCGCGCTTCGCGACCTTGCTAGCGCGTCTCGATCGAGGCATTAGCCCGCGCGTGAGCAGGGGCGCGAGCTTGGATCGGGGCAGTAGCCCGACCGTGAGGGAGGGCGTCCACACCGGCGACGCCCTTGCTGACGCGCGGGCTACTGCCCCGGTTACCGCGGACGACGCCCTTTTCGCCGCCACTCT
>DATGVD010000278.1:0-2235 GCA_035300785.1 Pyrinomonadaceae bacterium
CACCGAATATGTTTTTGAGCGCAACGGCGTCAGCGAGTCGAGACTGGCGAAGCATTGGATTTACACGGCCGCCGAGATCCGGCGGATGCTCGAGCGCGCGGGGTTTGCGGTTTTGAATCTTTACGGGTCGTTGAAGTGCGAACCATTCGTGTTGGGGTCGGATGAGCTGTTGGTGGTAGCGCAACGTCCATGATTAGACTCCGGAGCAGCCGACTGTACTAATAGCCCACGTTCACAGAATGATAGCCACAGATGAACACTGATTGACACGGATAAAGACTCTGCATTTTGATGGCTTCCTATCGGTGTGAATCTGTGTTCATCTGTGGCTCGCTCTCGGCGCTCTCAGCAACTCAAAGTTCAATAACTATTCCTGTTACTGCTTTCAGATGACTTGCGCGGCCCTCTTTCACAAAACTGCTGCACGGGCTGGAAGAGTTGCTGGCAATAGCTGTCGGACGAAAGATCGATTTTGCGACATTGATCCACGCGCCATTGCGCGCTCTTCATAAACTCAGTAGCCTTTGGCACGTCAGTGCAAAAGTTCGGGGTGGGACGGCTCGCGTCCAGACACGACTGCATGAAGATGCTGTTTGAGATCGCGCTGCCCAAACCGGGTTCCTTCTTGTAACGCGATATCGATTCGTCAACACAACCCTGGTTGTCGCTGTGACGGCCAAAGTCCCGGCCTTCGGTAGCCACCGCCTTGCCCCTGGCGAGCCAGGCATCTTTGTTACGCGACACGTAGTAGATGCCCGCGCCGATAACTCCAATAACGAGCACCACGATCACCACCGCGACGATCAGTAACGCTTTAAGCCAACCTGGCATGATGTTCCTCCAATCTCAAACCGAAACCACAGATTCACACGGATTGACGCAGATAGAAAGAGCCACCAAACTCGGCCAGTCAGTTTTGTCCTATCTGCGTAGATCTGTGTTCATCCGTGGCTGATTTCTCTTCACTTCAAATGCTTATCAAGCCAACCCAGCACCGTGTTGTACCAGAAATGCGAATTCGCGGGCTTCTGTACCCAGTGGCCTTCATCGGGAAAGTCCACCAGTTTTGATTCGACGCCCATGCGTTGCACGGCGGTGAACAACTGCATGCCCTCGCCTTCGGGCACGCGATAGTCGAGCGTGTTCGTAATGATCAGAATCGGCGTGTGGAAATTCTGGACGAACTTGTGCGGCGACCAGCGATCATACATCTCGGGATTGCTCCACGGCGTGCCCTTGAATTCCCAATCGGTGAACCAAAGCTCCTCAGTAACGCCGGTCATGCTGGTCAGGTTGTAAACGCCGTCGTGCGAAACCAGCACTTTGTAACGGAAGCGCGGATCGTTGTTGTGGCCTTCGATCCAATCGATCATGTAACCGCCGTAACTCGCGCCCGCCGCGCCTATGCGTTCTTTGTCGACATAAGGAAGCCCGGCCGCCATGGCGACGCCGTTGCTGATGTCCGTAAAAACTTTGCCGCCCCAGTCGGCGGAAATTTCGGCGACGAATTGCTGGCCATATCCGGTCGAGCCCCGCGGGTTCGGCATGAACACCACGTAACCATCGTTCGCCCAAATCTGCGGATTCCACCGGTAACCCCAGTTGTCGTTCCAGGCGCCCTGCGGGCCGCCGTGAATCAAAACCACCAGCGGATATTTTCTCCGCGGATTGAAGTTCGCCGGCTTGACGATCCAGCCGGCAACTTTCGCTCCCGCTGCGCCGGTCCAGGTTACTTCCTCCGCGGACTTGAGATTGAACGGCGCCAGCGCCGCTTCGTTGGTCGTCGTCAAAGCTTTGGCGCCGCTGCCATCCGCATTCGCGCGATAAATCTCGCTCGGCCGCGTCATGCTGCTGCGCGCGAAGACCAGTGTCTGACCGTCGGCAGTCACGTTGATGTCGCCATTGAAACCTTCGGCAGCGATTTTCTTCACTGGCCCGCCGCTCGTCGCAACTGAATAGATTGGCTCTTTGCCTCGATCTTCCGCAGAGAAATAAATCCATCTGCTGTCAGGACTGAAAGTGAATTCATCTATCCAGGAATCGACGCTTTCGCTGAGCGACTGTGCGCGGCCAGTCTTTCGATCGTAGAGCATCAAGCGAAATCGATCGCTCTCGTAACCCGGAGTAGCTTGTGAGCGGTACGCGATGAATCGACCATCGGGCGAAAACCGCGGCGATCCGTCAAAGCCATGATTCGCCGCCGTGATATTCCGCGGGCCGCCGCCGCGCACTGAA
>DATGVD010000279.1:0-2225 GCA_035300785.1 Pyrinomonadaceae bacterium
TTGAGCGAACGCTTCACCGCGGTTCATGCGATTCACGTGACCGCGAAAGCTATTCCCTCGCTAGCTCGCACGGGGGCGACCGTTTGCGCGTGTCCGACGACTGAGCGAAATCTTGGCGATGGAGTCGTGCCTGCTGACGAATACTTCAAACAAGGAGTCGCGGTTTGCCTCGGCACCGATAGTCACGCCCAGATCGATTTGCTGGAAGACGCGCGCGAACTCGAGTATCACTTGCGTTTGCAGAAGCTCGAACGGGCCGTGCTTGGCGGCGCTGCATTGTTATTCGATTGTGCCACTGTTAACGGCGCGCACAGCATTGGCGCCGCGGGTGGCGCGCTCGAAGCTGGAAAACCCGCGGACTTTTTTACCGTCGCTCTCGACGATCCAACGCTCGCCGGCGCTTCGCCTGACGATTTGCTCTCAAGCATTTTGTTTGCGTCAACCCGCGCGGCCGTGCGTGAGGTGATTGTGGGCGGCAAACCGATCGTTTCGGAAGGGCAACACCTGATTCAGGATGATGTGGTTGAGAGATTCAATGACTTGCAGAAGAGACTGTGGGTCTGAAAAGCGGGGGCAAGCCCGCCTTCCTGACCCTGAGCTGTCCCAACGTGACGCGTCTTCGGACAGCTTGAAAGGCTCTCAATCTGAGGGTGAAAGCGCAGGGTTGGATAATCTCTCAGGTCAGGAAGGCGGGCTTGCCCCCGCTCCTTCTACTCATCAGAAATGAACGTCGAAGAAACTCTTAACAATCTGGTCGCCATCGATTCCGTTTCCTCGCGCTCGAACGCCGAGATCATTTCTTATCTGGCCGCGCGCTGTGAAGCGGCAGGCTTCAGCATTACCCGATTCCCTCACACCGATGAAAACGGAATCGAGAAGACCAATCTCGTCGCGCTGGCCGGCGGGGAATTCTCTGACAACCTGGCGATTGAGCTCGCCCTCGTCGGTCACACCGACACTGTTCCTTACGATCCAACCTGGACTGAAGCGCTGCAATTAACAACGAGGGAGGGAAAGCTTTTCGGACGCGGCGCGTGCGACACGAAGGCATTCATCGCCGCTGCTCTGACTGCGATTGAGAGCATCGATCTTTCGCAGTTGAAAAAGCCTCTGGCGCTCGTATTCACTGCCGACGAAGAGATTGGTTGTCTCGGCGCAAAGCGTCTGGCCGAGGCACGGCCTTTCACGGCGAAATACGCGATCGTTGGCGAGCCGACCGGCTTGCAACCGACGCGCGCCGGGAAGGGATATTGCCTGGCTGAAATTACTGTGCGCGGGCGCGAAGCACATAGCGCTTATCCCGAGCTTGGGGCGTCGGCGATCTTCCGCGCTGCGCGTTTGATCGAATATATCGAGAGAATTGCTGATGAATTGAAAGGCGATCGGCGAGCCAGTTTCGACCCGCCTTACACAACCGTGAACATCGGAATAATCAGCGGCGGCTCGGCCAGGAACGTGGTCGCCGGTGAATGCCACTTCACGCTCGAATGGCGAACCATCCCCGGACAGAACAGCGATCACGTTTTGAATCTGGTCAAACAAGGTATCACTGATTTGCGGCAACACGATTCTGATTTCGACTGCGAGATCGACGCGGCGCGCGCGGACGAAAGTTTCGAAACGCACGCCGATTCGCATCTGGTTCAGTTTCTGGAACAGGCATCCGGCAACGCACCAGGCACCGTGGCCTTTGGTACCGAAGCGCCGAGCATGATCGCGCTCGGCGCCGGCGCGGTCGTCTTTGGCCCGGGCGACATTCGCGTCGCGCACCGGACGGGTGAGTTCGTTCCCGCTGATCAACTTCACGATTGCGTCCACATTCTCCGCCAGGCAATCGAACGATTTTGCATATAAGGCTCCACTGTCTGTCGCCTCAGGCAACCACCGTCCTTACTCGATCCTCGAAGCAAAGCGCTATAATTAGCATTGATTTATCGAAAGGCCATCTTGAAATACTCTAAGTCCTTAATCGCTTGGCGACTTGCGCACGTGTTCGCGTTTTCACTTTTGGTGTTGTGCGCTACTTCATTCACCGTTTCCGCGCAGACCGACAATACTCCGTTTCCGCAACCGACCGAACTACGGCACGGGCCGCCGCTGACTAGCCAGGAATTCGTGCGGCTGCTTTATCAATTGCCCGCGCACCCGGAAGAACGCGACAAGCTGATCGATGAGATCCGCAAACGCGGAGTCGCTTTTCCTGTCACTTCCGGTTTGCAGTCGCT
>DATGVD010000280.1:0-3572 GCA_035300785.1 Pyrinomonadaceae bacterium
AATCCGCGGCTTCGTTCGCGAGATCGGAGGTGAGTCATGCCAGGTTGGCTTAAAGCATTACTGATCGTCGCTGCCGTGGTCGTGCTTCTCATCGTCGCGGTGATCGGTATCTTGATTGGCGCGGCTTCTTACGGCTGGAAAGCAGCGATGCGCGCGGGCAACGAGGCCGCGACGCTCCAGGACCTGAAGACGATCGCGGCTGTGGAGATTCAGTATTACAATTCCCACAAGCGCGCATTTGGAACGTTCGACCAGATGGTGCAGGAAAAACTGCTGAGCATGAAGCTCTCAGGCAATCCGCCGATCGCTGACGGCTACATCTTCACGCTGAAGGTGATTCCCAAGTCCGCGACCCAACCGACGTCTTATACTTTGAATGCCGACCCAAAGAGCGAGAGCACCGGCAATAACCACTTCTACCTTGACTCAACCGATGGCACGATTCGCGTCAACTCTGGCCAGCGGGCCAGCGCCAGCGACCCGCAGCTGGGCGGATGATCTGCCCCAGCTGGGGTTGTTGTGAGAGCCTGAAGACGCTAACCGGTTGAGTTCTGAACTTTCGATTGCAGATCGTATATTGATTCGCACACGCCCGAGCGGCTTTCCCTTGATGCGCCAGAACTGGGGCAAGCTCCTGTTCATGCACTGGGCGATCGATGCCGAGATTCTGCGCCCGCTGATTCCTTCCCAACTTTCCATTGACACCTTCGACGGCGCGGCGTGGATTGGTGTGGTGCCGTTCACAATGTGGGGCATTCGCGCGTCGTTCCTGCCAGCGATTCCGGGCACTAGCGCCTTTCATGAAATGAACGTGCGCACGTACGTGCACTTCAACGGCGTTCCCGGAGTCTGGTTCTTTTCGCTGGACGCAGCGCACCGCCTCGACGTGTGGGGCGCGCGCACGTTTTATCACTTGCCGTACTTCAACGCGGAGATGTCCCTGGATCAGGATGGGAAGACGATCAACTATTCTTCAAGACGAATCGACGCGCGAGGAGTGCCGGCGGAGTTTCAAGCTACGTGGAACATCGGTGAGCCGTTGCCGCAATCCACGCCCGAGTCGCTCGAATTCTTTCTCACTGAACGCTATTGCCTGTATTCATACCATCGCCACCAACTCTATCGCTCACGCATCTTTCACCAGCCGTGGCGGTTGAGAAAAGCGACTCTCGATTCTTATCGGTTCTCGATGATCGAGTCTTTGGGAATTCCACAACCGGCCGGTGAACCGTTGTTGCATTACGCTGAATCGGTCGCGGTAGACATTTGGCCGCTGGAGAAGGCGTGAAATTTGGAGTGCGGCGACTTGTCGCCGCTTTCGCCATCGAGATTACTCAACGTGCCGAGGCCGCGACAAGGCGCGGCCTCACAAAGCGCTGACAAGTCAGCGCACTCCAAAAGCGCGCCGCGCCACCACCAACAGCTCATCTGAACGCAACACGAATGGTCTGCACTTCAACGACCCGTAAAGATTCAAGACGGCAAACCCCGCGCGCTCGAGCATCCGCCGGATCTCGGCGGCGGTGTAAATCCAATGCTTAGCCAGCCGCGACTCGCTGACGCCGTTGCGCTCAAAAACATATTCGGTGTCGATGCACCCCTCCGTCGCCAGATACTGCTCTTTGATCGTGAACAGAATGTCTTCGATCTGATGAGACTCCAGTTCCTTAAACTTGGGGATGGCCGATTCAGCCGCCATTCCGGTTTCGACGATGAAGCGCGCGCCGGGCTTCAACGCGCGCGCGACTCCGATCACGAACTTCTCCATGTCCGCATACTCCAGAAATCCGAAGCTGTTGCCAAAACAATAGGCACCGTCATAGATGCTACTGCCTTCGATGCTGCGCATGTCGCCGAGAATGAAGTGTGGCGCGGGCGTCTCGTCCATTTTTGTCGCTAACGCGCGCGCTTCTTCGATGAACTCTTCCGCGATATCCATTCCCGTCACGCGGTAACCCCGCCGAGCCAGCTCCAGCGACAATCTGCCATTGCCGCACGGCACATCGAGCAAGTGAGATGCGGCGTCGCATTGAAGCGCCTGGACCAGGAAATCTGCTTCGGCTTTTGTGTGCTCCGGCGGAAGAGCTTTCCGCCACAAATCGAGCGCGAGGCCGTGAAAAAAGTTTTCGTACCAGTTGGAGGGAATCGTCATGGTGCTACCGTTGCCTTGCTCCTTGGGGTTCCATGCTTTCTCTGTGTCCTCTGTGGTTGAATCTGCCGATTCGAAATCATCACCACAGAGGACACAGAGAAGAACTCATTCCGGTCTCTCCAGCGGCGGCAGCACAGCGATAAAATCTTCCGCGAAGCGCCGGCCATAATCTGTAAGCAGCTCATTCACGCGTTCAAGTTTCTTCGCGCGCACAATCAAGCCGGCGTGATGACGCTTCTTCACGCGATAGAAAACCTCCGGGTCGTCGTAAGCGGAAGTGTCCGGATATTCCTGCTTCGCCAGCGAAAGAATAATGCCGGCGTATTCCTTTCGCGGCTTCAATCTCTCGCGGGGCGCGCGGTCACCGGCTACTTCCAGGCGCGCCCATTCACGCCAAAGATTGATGCCTGTCGCAGCTTCCAAAACATCGGCGATGTAGGCGCCACCAACGCGCGCCGCGATTTCCAGAAAGTAGAACTCGCCGTCAGCTTCGCTCTTAATGAACTCTGCGTGCGTTGCGCCGGATTGCAGCCCCATCGCCTTTATCAGACGGCGATTTATCTCTAAAAGACGGCGCTGCTCTGCTGAACCGTGCGCGATTGTTTGCGAGATGTAAGCGCCGCCGCTATGCGCCACCTGCAAGGGCGGCCGGCCATACTTGTTCACGCCGGCGAAAACCACGCGACCTTGATCAACGAGCGAATCGACGTGAAAGACCTCGCCCGAAATGAAACGCGACAGCAGATGGTACGACGCGCGCTCGCGCAAACTCTCGCGCTTATTCAACTCTTCAATAACCGCCCAGGCCTCTTCAGCACTCCCCAGCTTTCGTATCCCGATCGCGGACACATCTGAGCGCGGCTTCAAGACCCACGGCGGCGGCACCCGATTCAGGTAGCCGGCAATCTCATCGTTGTTAATCGCCGGCGCGAAATCGGGAACTGTGATACCGGCGTCTCGCGCCTTGACGCTCATCGACAGCTTGTCGCGAAAGGTCTTGGCGGTGACGCTGCTCATTCCCTTTAGGCACAGGTGCTCGCGCGCCAGCGCCGCGATCACCACATCGAATTCTTCGAGTGCGATGATCCGATCGACTTTTCGTCTTTGCGCGATATGGCTCACCAAATCAAGGAACAACTCCACCGGTGCATCGTTCGGAACGGCGAACAAATCAGCCAGGACCTCACGCGGCCAGTCTTCCTCCAGCATCTTCTCTTTGGTAATCAGAGTAACGTCGCAGCCGCGCGCCTGGCATTCGCGCATGAAGTCTCCGCCCTTGAAAAAGGTAGCGAAGCAGATGATGTTGAGTGGCTTTGCTTGTTGTTCTGCCATGATCGACGAGACGCCAATATACAACGAGGCTCCGTCGAGAACGTAATAATTTGCTGGGAGCGCGGGCGCCCTCGCCCGCTTTGAGCGC
>DATGVD010000281.1:0-7579 GCA_035300785.1 Pyrinomonadaceae bacterium
GAAGCCCAATACCACTTAATAGGATCACTCGAGTTGCCGGCCGGATCGCCATCGCCGATTGGACGAACAGATTCGTCGGTAGCCATAGTCCGAAATCTCCTGTGATAAAGGCGGCGTCGCAACCAAAGGAAAAAGAGGGATGCGATGTCGCGGCGTTTCGCGAGCGCGCGCCACGCGGTGCGCCGAATAAGACCTTGGGATAGGCGCCTTATACTCCTAGGGATTTGCGCTGTCAAGAACTATTGTGTCCACCAACGTATTTAGTTTGTTGAAGAACACCGTGCTTGCTCGAATATGTGCACAGGGCAAGAGTTGAAGCATTTGGCTCCTGGCAGGAGAAGCTTCCGATGACCGAAGACAAACTCCAAATATGGACCGTCGGCCACTCGACGCGTCGCGTCGAGGAACTCATCGAGTCGCTGAGATCCTTCGAGATTAAGGTACTTGCCGACGTGCGCAGCTTTCCCGGCTCGCGACGTTATCCGCAATTCAACAAAGAGAACCTGAAAGCGTCGCTGAACGACGCGGCAATTGACTACCAGCACTTTCCGGAACTCGGCGGTCGTCGCCGCGTGCGACCGGATTCACTTAATATGGCTTGGAGCAACGAATCGTTTCGCGGCTATGCCGATTACATGGAGACCGAAGTTTTTCGCAACGGCATCCAGCGATTGCTGGAGATAGCGCGCGGCAGCAGAACCGCGGTCATGTGCTCTGAAGCCGTCTGGTGGCGTTGTCATCGCAGTTTGATTTCGGACTACCTGAAAGCGAAGGGAATCGAGGTCAATCACATTATGGGGGCCGGAAAATCAGAGCCACATCCGTTTACTTCCGCAGCCAGAATTGTGAACGGTGAACTGTCATATCGCGGAGTGTTCGCCGGTGAGAGTTGACGCAGGCTTTGCGTGGGCTGGCGGATCACCTGGCAAACAGCAATAATGGAATCAACGAGAGAACGATGACACCAGGGCAGCACGAGCGAGTCTACCGTTGCGAACGATGTGACCGGGAGACGGGTCACGTCGTCGAATCTATCGGCGCAGACAATCGGTTACACCATGCCTGCTGGGATTGCGTCGAACGACACGAAAAGCGGAATAACCTCAAGCCCGGTTGGCGAAGAGCGCACCGCACGCGGCGATATTAATCCGATCGAAAAGTCAGAACCGCCTTGCGGTAGCGGGCGGTTAAGGCTTGCTATCGGCAGACCCCTACAATTGAGGATCAACCCGCCCGCTACCGCAGGCGGTTCTGACTTCTAATGTCCTGGGTTTGTTCCCATTCGCGCCCATCGCGTTCCAACAACTCGTCTGCTTCCTGCGGCCCCCACGTTCCCGCTTTGTAGTTAGGAAATGCGCGCGGCGGTTGCGAGTACCACGCTTCCTGGATCGGCGCGACGACGCTCCAGCCGGCTTCAACCTGATCAGCGCGCTGAAATAACGTCGCATCGCCCATCATGCAATCGTGCAGCAGACGTTCGTAGCCGGTGCTGGGCGTGTCGCCAAAATAATCGCCGTAATCAAAGTCCATGTCGACCGCGCCGATGCTCACCGTCGGGCCGGGAATCTTCGCGCCAATGCGCAGGGTGATGCCTTCGTCCGGTTGAAGGTGCAGAACCAGGCGATTGCTCGCCAGCCGCTCGACGGGCGTGTTGCGAAACAACATGAACGGCGCGCGCTTGAACTGGATCGCAATTTCCGTATCCCGCGCGGCCAGACGTTTTCCGGTGCGCAAGTAAAAGGGCACGTCGGCCCAGCGCCAGTTGTCGATCAGAAGCTTGAGCGCGATGAACGTCTCCGTGTTCGAATCAGGCGCCACGTTCGGTTCGCTGCGATAGGCAGGAACCGGCTGGCCGTCAATCTCGCCCGCATCGTACTGACCGCGCACCGCTCGGTTCGCAGCTTCTTCCGCTGAAGGGCGTTGGATCGCGTGCAGGATTTTCGTCTGCTCGTCGCGCACGGCGTCAGCGTCGAAAGAAATCGGCGGCTCCATCGCGGTCAGCGTGACCAGCTGAAGCAGATGATTCGGCGCCATGTCGCGCAGGGCGCCCGCGCCTTCGTAATATCCGCCGCGCTGTTCGACGCCAACTTTTTCCGCCGCGGTGATCTGCACGCTGTCGATGTAGCGGCGATTCCACAGAGGCTCAAAGATGCCGTTGCCGAAGCGAAACACCATGATGTTCTGCACCGTCTCTTTGCCGAGGTAGTGATCGATGCGATAAATCTGGTTCTCGTTCAGCACCTGCTTGAGCTCAGCGTTGAGCTTCATGGCTGAATCAAGATCGCGGCCAAAAGGTTTTTCAATGATCACGCGCCGCCAGCGATCGTTTTCTTCGCCAGTCAATTGCGCTGCGCCCAGCTGCTCAACGATTGGCGCAAAGTAATCCGGCGCCGTCGCCAGGTAGAAAAAGTAATTGCCGTGTCCGTGGCGCTCCTCGTCAATCTTTTCGAGCAGCGTTTTCAGTTCAGTAAAAGTCTGTGCGTCTTTGAAATCGCCTGAGAGGTAATAGAGCCGGTCTTCCAGCCACTTCCACGCGTCGGCCTCAACTGTTTCAGTGGCAAACTCGGTCATTTCGTCGGTGAGCCGGCGGCGAAACTCTTCCGTCTGCATCTCAGCGCGCGCCACGCCGATGACCGCGAAATTATCGGAAAGGAGATTGGCATGCTTGAGGTTATAGAGCGCGGGGATCAGCTTTCGTTTTGTCAGATCACCTGCCGCCCCGAAGATGACCATTATGCAAGGTGGACTTGTGTGTACGTCAGTAGCCACGATAACCATTTCTCATTTTGAACGTCTTCTTTGTGTCCGTTCGTGTAATTTCGTGGATCGTTTTACTCTTCAGCAAGGCGAACTATCCACGAAATCACACGAAGCAACACTAAGAAAATCCAGCAGACAAATGCAAATGATGAATGAAAATAATCATTCCTTCGAGCCCGGCTCGACGTGTCCACCGAACTTCTTGCGCATTGCCGACAGAATCTTTTCCGCGAACGTATGTTCCTGGCGCGAGCGGAATCGCGTGTACAGGGCCGCGGTCAAAACATCCGCCGGCACGGCTTCTTCAATCGCCGCCATGATCGTCCAGCGACCTTCGCCGGAATCCTGCACGAAGCCGGAGTAACCAGACAGATCCGGGTCTTCCTGCAAAGCCATCGCCGTCAGATCCAGGAGCCATGAAGAAACCACACTGCCGCGCCGCCAGACTTCGGCAATATCCGCGACGTTCAGATCGTAGCGATGCTCAGCCGGCAAATCTTTCGAGTTCGCATTGTGAAAGATGTCAAAGCCTTCGGCATAAGCCTGCATCAATCCGTACTCGATCCCGTTGTGAACCATCTTCACGAAATGACCCGCGCCGGACGGACCGCAATAAATGTAGCCCTCTTCGGCGGTGCCGTTTGATTTTTCGCGGCCCGGCGTGCGCGCAATCTCACCGCGGCCGGGCGCCAGCGTTTTGAAGATCGGATCGAGATGACGCACGGTTTCTTCGGGCCCGCCGATCATCATGCAGTAGCCACGTTCAAGTCCCCACACGCCGCCGCTCGTGCCCACGTCGACGTAGTTGATGTTTTTCTCTCGCAACCCGAGCGCGCGGCGCGCGTCGTCCTTGAAATACGAGTTGCCGCCGTCAATGATCGTGTCGCCGGCTTCCATCTTCGCGGCGAGATCGCTGACGGTCTTCTCAGTCGCATCGCCGGCCGGAACCATGATCCAAACGGCGCGCGGCTGCTTCAGCTTACCGATGAAATCGAAAAGCGAACTTGATCCTGTCGCGCCCTCACCGACCAGTTGCTTTACATTCTCTGGACTGAGATCGAACACGACGCATTCGTGCCCGCCGCGCAGCAGGCGACGCACCATGTTCGCGCCCATTCGCCCCAGACCGATCATTCCCAGTTGCATGTCTGAAAACCTCTCGTTCGCGGCTCTGCCGCCTGATGTGCGGTAAGGCTGTGCCTTACCGTTATTGCGACCTTAAGATTTTTTCTCATTCCTTCGAGGCGCAGCCTCGAAGGAATGAGACGTACACTAAATAGGCGTCCGCCGGAAAGGCATAGCCTTTCCGCACATCGGGCGGCAAAGCCGCTAGACCAAGGCCGTCTTCATCGCGGCCGCGAATATGGCCAAGCCTTTATCGACATCCGCGCCCAGATGCACGCGCAGCGCGCGCCTGCCGCGCTCCGCCAACACCTCAAAATCGCCGCGCGCCTGAGCGGCTTTCACAATTCCGAAAGCATATTTCTGCCCGGGCACCGGCAGGTCGATCGCGTCGTCACAAGTGATTTGCAGAAACACTCCCGTGTTCGGCCCGCCTTTATAAGCTTGTCCAGTCGAATGCAGAAAGCGCGGTCCGAAGCCGAGACAAGTCGCCACGCGTTTCCGATCTCGCACCGCGTGACGCGCGGATCGCAGGATTGCTTCGTTTGCGTCATTCATCTCAAGGTAAGCAAGCAGCGCGAAGTAGTCGCCGGGTCGCAAACGATCCAGATGCGCTTTCACGTATCCACTCAGCGAACGATCCTTGACCGTCGCATTCAAGTCCTTCGCGTTCCGCTCATCAGCGAAGAGCTTTATGCCTTCACCTTCAAAGATCGGAGTCTCAGCCGGGAGTGAGCCGCTGCGCTCGTATTCCTCCGTCAGCTTTCTGGTCGCAACCTTGCTCGCCTCAACGTCGGGTTGATCGAAAGGATTGATCCCAATGATCGAGCCGGCCACGGCGGTCGCGATCTCCCAGCGGAAGAACTCCTGACCGAGATTGTAAACATCCGTCACAAAGATCCGCACGACTGGTTGACCAGCATCTTCAAGCGCATCGACCGGAGCGTCAAGTGAAGCATCCGGATCGCCTGCCAATTTCACATAGACAAACACACGGTCGTCCGCATACGTTTCGGGCGAGGAGAGCGATTCGCGATCGACAGGAATCAAACCCTTACCGTTCTTGCCAGTTGACTCGGCTAGCAATTGTTCCAACCACGCGCCGAGATCATAGATGCCAGGCGAGGCGATGATCGTCACTTTGTCGCGGCCGTGGTTGTGCGCCGCGCCGAGAATCGCACCAAGTATGACACCGGGATTATTGCGTGGCGGGACATCCGGCCCGCAGGCGCTGATCATTTCATTAGTTCGATCCAGGAACCGGGGCACGTTAACTCCCATTGCCGCCGCCGGCGCGAGACCAAAATCAGAAAGCGCGGAGTAGCGGCCGCCGATACTTGGCACACCCAGAAAGATCTTTCGAAACTGATCGTTCTCCGCCGCCTGTCGCAACTTTGATCCCGGATCGGTGATGGCGACAAACCGCTCGCCGGCCTTATCTCCCGGGGTTTGAAGAACCTGTTCGAAGAAGTATTGCTTGAAAATATTTGGTTCCAGCGTCGTGCCCGACTTACTCGAAACGAAGAACAATGTCTTCGTCAAATCGATTCTGTTTTCGATTGATTTGATTTGAGCCGGATCAGTTGAATCCAACACGTGCAGTTCCGGAAACCCTTCCATCTTACCAAAGGTTTTGCGGAATACTTCGGCGCACAGACTTGATCCGCCCATTCCCAGAAGCAGCGCATGAGAGAAGCCTGCGTCTTCGACCTCTTCAGCGAATTTTGTAAAGCGAGTTGCATTCTGCTGCTGCTCAGTGACGATGCTCAGCCAGCCAAGCCACTTGCCTTCATCGCCGCCGGTCCACAACGACGCATCGCGCGCCCACAGCCTGCTAACCTTTCCGCTCGCGGCCCATTCTTCGAGAATCGCGCCGGCAGCGTCCTCCAACTCGCGGGGCAGAGAAAAATTTTGTGGATTGATTCCGGCAGCCATAACCAGGTGCGCTTCACTGCGACGCGGATACCGAAGCGCCCGTCACGAAACTTTTGAGGCTTTCCTTGTAAGGGGAACGCGCGACTCCACGGTCGGTGATAATCGCGGCGATCAATTCATTAGGCGTGACATCGAAGGCAAAGTTGTGAACGGCGACGCCGTCGGGCGCGAGCTGCTCGTCGCGCACGTGCGTTACTTCCCTGGCATCGCGCTCTTCGATCGGAATTTGTTCGCCTGACGCGAGCGCAAGATCGATGGTTGAGATCGGCGCGGCGACATAGAAAGGAATGTTGTGCTGTTTCGCGAGCACAGCCACCATGTAAGTCCCAATCTTGTTCGCGGTGTCGCCGTTCGCGGCGATGCGATCCGCGCCGACCACCACGCAATCAACCTTGCCCTGCTTCATCACATGACCCGCCATGTTGTCGGTAATGACGGTGACGGGGATGTTGTCTTTGGCCAACTCCCATGCGGTCAAGCGCGAGCCCTGCAGGAACGGCCGCGTCTCGTCGGCAATCACGGCGACGCGCTTGCCGGCATCGATCGCGCCGCGAATGACTCCGAGCGCCGTGCCGTAATCGCCGGCCGTGGCCAGCGCACCCGCGTTGCAATGCGTCAGCACCGTTGAACCGTCGGCAATCAACTCGCCGCCAAATTTTCCCAGCGCGCGATTCGATTCGATGTCTTCGTTGTAGATCGCCTGCGCCTCGATGACCAGACGCCTTTTGACCTCTTCAACGTCATGGGTTTCTTTTTTAGCTTTCTGAAGCGCGGTGCGCATGCGCTCGATCGCCCAAAACAAATTGACGGCGGTCGGGCGGGTCGCGCTCATGACTTTGCACATGAATCTGAAATCGTATTCAAGATCTGCGATTGAGGTGCCCACCGATTGATTTGCACCCAGGGCCAGCCCCATCGCCGCCGAGACGCCGATGGCCGGCGCGCCGCGCACCACCATCTTCTTGATGGCGTCCGCCACTTCTTCGTACGAACGCAGCATCAGGTATTTTTCTTCGGTCGGCAGCAGACGCTGATCGAGCATAGAGACGCCTTCTTTGGTCCATTCGACGGTTTTGATCATTGGGCCCCGAAATCTTTCTGGTTGAAGTTCAGCGCGAATCTTACTTGACCGGGTAGCTGATGGCAACGCGATGGCCAACAAATCTTAGCTCGCGCCCGCGGCAGTGTTTGAGCCGGCATTCAGCTGTGCCGCAATCTCGCGTACCTGGCCCGTATGCCGGGTCTCGTGACTGCCAACGAACAGCGCCCACTGATAGAGATTGATCGGACCCAGCACCGGATGCGGTTGCACCACTTCGCTCAAGGCCAGACCGTCGCCCGCGAGGATTGCGGCGCGGAGAGCCGCTCGCGTTTGTTCCACTGCCGTCCATGCCGAGGCCGCGTCGATATCACCGCGTGGACGGACCTCTTCCGGCGCGTTTCTCCGCTGACTGCGATCGGCAATTAACTGAAGAGGAAGACTGTTCAGGATCGATGACGTTTCGATCTCCGGGCCGAGCCCGCCCGCCCGCGCATCGCCAATCCACTTGGTCATGCCCATAGCTATTCGTTTCTCTATGATGCCGAGGTGTTGCAGCACCTGCGCGACCGACCAGCGATCAGGGTCCGGCGCCTGGTCCCGCAATTCGGGCGAAACAAGTTCGACAGCTTCGCGCAGCGCGCCTCGTTCGGTATCGAGATAGTTAAGCACTTCTTCTATTCGAGGGTGCATATTTAGCTTCTCCTTATGCCTTTTGAGTAC
>DATGVD010000282.1:0-2578 GCA_035300785.1 Pyrinomonadaceae bacterium
ATTACCTGGCCACGCGCCGTCAGCATCAGAATCGGCGTCGTGATACTTCGTTGCCGCAGATCGCGGCACACGTCAAAGCCGTTTTTGCCCGGCAGCATGACGTCCAGAATGATCACGTCGAAGTTGCCTTGGCCGGCGGCCGCCAAACCCGTCAAGCCATCGGCGGCCGTCTCAACGCGATAGTCTTCCGCGTTGAGCAGGTCCGTCAGGGCCATCGTAATGCCTGAGTCGTCTTCAATCAGAAGGATCTTGTTTGCCATCGTCGCTGTAAAAAAAGCAGTTTAGAGTTCAAACTTTAGTTTGCCGCTTTGCTTGCCCATGAAACCCGCAGCCTAAAGGCTGAACTCTGAACTACCGGCATCAAACTGCATCTCTTCTTTCGTGTGGCTTCGTGTGATTTCGTGATCGTATCACCATTCCAACGGAATATCTGACAGGATTTACAAGATTAACAGGATGAGGATGGCCGGAGGGGCAGTCCTTTGTCGACTCGCTAAAAAAGTGGCGGCTGTCCTCCACTTTAATCATGTTAATCCTGTTAATCCTGTCTCGAAATTTCAATCCTGCCCGGCCCCACTCACGAAACCGGCAGATGCAACGTAAACGATGCCCCCTCACCTGGCGCTGACTGCACCGTAACGCTGCCGCCCAGCGCGCGCAGAGTACGCTCGACGAGACACAGCCCCAGTCCCGCGCCGCTGGTCGTCGCGGCATTCACCCTCTGTCCGCGATAGAAAGGTTCGAAGATATGCGGCAGATCCCTCGGCGCGATTCCGGGCCCGCGGTCAGCAACAGTGATTTGCACTTCCCGGCCCTTCCTGGCTTGCGCGGCACCCGCGCTTACACTCAACCACTTGCCTCGCGCTGCGTACTTCAGCGCATTCTCAAACAAATTCTTCAGGGCGCTTTCCAACGCGGGACCATCAGTGAGCACCAGAGGCAGATCTTCTGCAAAGTGCTGTTCGATTTGCCAGCCATCTTCTGCGAAAGGCACGGCGTACTCGGCCAAAGAGCGTTCGGCTATCTCAGTCACGTTGGTCGGTTGTGGGTCATAAACTCGACGACCCGATTGAATACCCGCAAAACTAAGCATTCGCTCGATCTGATTGATCAGCCGGCGCGCTTCACGCTGAATCACGTCACCGTATTGTTGCACCCGGCTCGGGTCCTGGATCGTGCCCTGCGATAAATTGTAGCTCGTCGATTGAATGACGGTCAGCGGCGTGCGCAATTCGTGAGAGACGCCCGCCACAAACTCCATCTGTTGTTGCGCCAAACGGCGCGCGCGCAACGTGGCTAACATCAACATCACTGAGGTCCCGGCAAACAGCACGAGCATCCAGAAATTCAAGCGGACAGTGTGCTGGCGTGAATATTCGACCAGCGCTTCAAACGAACCGGCTTGGCTTTTCACCACCAGCAGCCAGGCCCGGTCGTCGGTGCCTCCTCGATTACCGCCGATCTCAGCGAGCGGTACGCCTGGCGGGTCGGACACAAACGGTTGTGGTCCCGGCGCGAAGCCATCGGGGGGACGTGGCGGCCCTTTGCCACCCTGCGGCAGGCTTGCGTCGAGCAAGACAATGCCGGCGTCAACCTGTGACAACGACCCGATCGTCAGCGTTTGATCCGAACCATAGATCATACTCAAGGGGTAGCTGGCAACGACCGCCACCCGATCATGGGCACCGGTACCGTAATGCCGCGCCACTAGTTCGGGAAGCAGGTACTGACGGAGATAGTCAATCTCGACTTCAAGAAAACACCAGCCCCGCAGCCGTTGCGACTCTGGTGTGGACGGGGCCCCGGTAACGAGTGGAAATATCAACACCGGTCTACCTTGAAAAAACGCAAACGCAGATCCATTCGGGAAAAGCGGAGATTGGCCTCCGGGCAAACGCAGACGCTCCTCCAGGATTCGGCGATAAACGACAAACTCGTTGGGCCAGTCTTCAGTCTTGAATTGGTTGTCGCCCGTCTGCAGCCGTCTGAAGACGACTCCCTTGTCGCTTTGCGTGCCAATGCTGATCGAGGCTAGTAGTTGCGGGCGGTCAGAAGTGCTGTGCCATCGTTGGGCGATCTCGATCAGGTAGGGCTCGAACGCGGCATCGTCTCTTCCGTCCGGCGGAGGGCGGAAGAAAGGCAGCAATTGCATCAGGGTAGCTTGGAAATCGCCGCTGAAGTTTCGTAGCGTCCTCTCCATGACTTCACGGCGTTGTCGCCGGACGGCGTTGCTCCAGCGATTGATCCCGCGATACTGGAGCACGCCGGCGAGCACCGTGAGCAGGAACACCGCCACGCAACCCGACACCAGCCAATTGTTTCTGAGACGATCGAACATCGCTCGCATTATAGCTTTCAAATTTGGTCACCGGCATCGATTGGGACCAGGACTTTACCTCGTCTTTACAAAACGGTGGTTACTTTACGAACAGTTTACACAACCACGCCCACCTTTCGCTTAGCATAGCCGTTGATCTTTGTAGTTCCACAAATCAAGAGGAGACCCAATGCGAAAACTAGCAATTCTAATCATCCTGGTTGCGACGGCCGCCGTCGCGTTGCCGCAGCAGATGCAGAT
>DATGVD010000283.1:0-6010 GCA_035300785.1 Pyrinomonadaceae bacterium
CGGGTCGGGCTCAAACACACAAATGCAGCGTTGGTTAATACTAACCTCACCCTCGTCCCAAAGGACTTGTTCTCTTATTGGCTCGTACGGAAAAGGCTCGGCTTGAGCGGCCCCAGGAAAATTGAAGAACTTACAGTCGGCTCCCAGATTAACTAATTTTCCGATCCCATATATCTTCCGTTGAATGAAGAAATAAATGTTGTCGCCCGCGCGCATTGTCGCGTAGTCTGCAAACGTTCCTTCATGATGCGCCATCCATAAATGGGAGGGAGGAGAGAGTTTTGTTCCGTAGACGCCGTTACTCGTGTATAGGCGGAGGGAGTCGAGACTGTCCAAACCAAAGATGTAGCCGGCCATACGCTGACAACTCTAGTAATTTAGCGCCACAACCTCCTGAATGCTTCCTCTGCCGTTTGCATTCGAATTAACGGCGCGTCTTGCTCGCACAGTTTCGATTCGGAACTTTCCATACAATTCACGAACCAACGGCGTGTCTGAATTACTGAGCATTACGAAAGCGCCCCTGTCAGACAACTCCCTAACGACTCTAGCCAATTCTCGCTGGTCCTCCTCATCGAAGCTGTCAGCCGTATAGCTCGTAAAGCTTGCAGTCTTACTCAGCGGATCATAAGGAGGATCTAAGTAAAAGAAATCTTCAGGTTCGGCAAAATCTAGGACACTACGAAAATCCCTAAGCTCGACGCTAACCTCTCTCAAACATTCGCTTGCCGTCCTAAGCACATCCTCATTTAACACCTGAGGATTGATGTAACTGCCCATTGGCACGTTGAACTGCCCTTTACTGTTTACTCGATATAGGCCGTTGTAACATGTCCGATTCAAATAAATCATACGCGCCGCTCTTTCTATATCGCTAATCGCCCTATCTTCTCGGTCGAGTTGTCTTATCTTGTAATAGTACTCCTTGGAATGTCTTTCTCTGTGAACTGAGAGTGTTTCTATAAGTTCGTCAGTCTTATCCCGAATAACCAAGTAGGTATTTACAAGTTCGGCGTTGTTATCAAACAAGAACTTTCGCAAGGGAAGCCTGCCGCTGTTCCAAAGGTGAAAAAAAACGGCCCCCCCACCGACAAATGGTTCACAATATCTCCGAAAACTGGGCGGAAGAAGCGCCTCAAACTGTCTCAGAAGTTGCTGCTTTCCACCTACCCATTTCACAAAGGGCCTCGCGTCTCTTCCGGAGGCGATTCGGAGAATAGGGGGCGGTAGATCTAGTTGTAAAGAAGGTGTACTCATTTCTATGGAACATAGATGTTAGGGGCTACTCCAAGGACGGTCAAGTAATCAATTTTGCAACCTCAACGCAGCACCTCCTCCAATTGCGTCGCCGCATCAGTTTTCTCGTCCCGGTACTTGACGATCACCGGCGCGTAGAGTGACAGGCCCCACTCGAGGCCTCTTTCGCTTGATACCGCTCGCGCGCCTGGAACGACGACCGCACCCGCGGGAATTTCGAGGGGTGCATCGCCAGTGCGTCGATACACTTCGTCGCGCACCAGATCGAAAACCGGAGTTGAGCCAGTGATGATCACTCCCGAAGCCAGGACGACCCGCTCTCGGACAATAGCGCCTTCGTAAACTCCGCAGTTGCCGCCGACAATCACGTCGTCTTCGATGATCACCGGCATCGCGCCGGCGGGTTCCAGCACGCCGCCAATTTGAGCAGCGGCCGAAAGATGCACACGTTTGCCAATTTGTGCACAAGACCCCACCAGGGCGTGGCTGTCGATCATCGTGCCTTCATCGACGTAGGCGCCGGCGTTGACGAACATCGGCGGCATGCACACGACGCCGGGGGCGATGTAAGCGCCATCGCGGATGCTCGATCCGCCGGGAACGATCCGCACGCGATCATCCGGCGAAAATCTTCTGATTGGGTAAGTGTGTTTGTCGAGAAACTGAAGACCACCATCTGCCGGCGACATCTCTACAATCGCGCCCATGCGAAAGCCGAGCAGGATGCCGCGCTTGACCCAGGCATTCGTTTGCCACTTGCCATCCGGGTCACGCTCAGCCGCGCGCACCTCGCCGCGATTCAGCGCTGATTTGAAATCATTGAAGAGCGCGAAGTCTCCGGCTGAATACTCTTGAGTTTCGCGCGCGACTAAAGCTTCGATTTGTTCACGCAAGGACATAAAGTCAGAACCGCCTGCGGTAGCGGGCGGGCATTGGTTCTCAATTAGTAGGACTGTTTGCAAAAGACAGGCCCGCCCGCTACCGCAGGCGGTTCTGACTCACGCGGTCGCTCGCACACTCTCCAATACTCCAAGGTCCGCAAGCACTGCGCGAATCTTGTCCCGACTCTTTTCCTGAATCGGCACCAGCGGCAGGCGGAAGTTTTCTTCCAGCAACCCCATCATCGCCATCGCGGCCTTCACGGGACCCGGACTTGATTCAATGAAGTTGATTTCCATCAAAGGCAGAATGCGGTAATGAAGCGCACGCGCTTCCGTCCAGTTCCCGGCCAAAGCGAGTTCAGTCATGCGCGACATCAAATCGGGAATCTCGTTCGAAGCGACTGAGACGATTCCGTCCGCGCCCAAAGCGATCAGCGGCAACGTCACCGCATCGTCGCCCGACAGCAGACGGAAGTTTGCGGGCCGCTCGCGCAAAATCTCCATGATCTGCGAAAGGTTTCCTGACGCTTCCTTGATGGCGACGATGTTCTGGCAATCACGCGCCAAACGCAGCGCGGTTTGTGCGGCGATGTTCGACGAAGTGCGGCCGGGCACGTTGTAGAGCATGACCGGTGTTTCCGGAATCGCTTCCGCGATAGCGCGAAAGTGCGCGTACAAACCTTCCTGGGTAGGCTTGTTGTACCAGGGGGCAACTTGCAGCACCGCATCGGCGCCGGCATCGCGCGCGCGTTGCGAATACTCGATCGCCGCGGCGGTCGAGTTGCTGCCTGCACCCGCGATCACTCGCGCGCGCCCGCGCGCAACTTCGATTGTCAGCGCAATTACGCTCTGGTCTTCTGCTTCGGTCATCGTGGCACTCTCGCCCGTAGTGCCGCACGGAACCAGCAGACGCACGCCACCAGTTATTTGGCGGTCGACGAGCGCACGCATACGCTCTTCATCAATCGCGCCGCCGGCAGTGAATGGCGTCACCAGCGCCGTCGCGCAACCGCGCATCCAGTCAACTTTCATCGTCATGATTCAGACTCCTTATTTCTACGGAACGATCTCTGAGATCCGGTTCGTTTGCAGCTCCGTTAGGAGCACAATGTTTATAGCCTCGTCTATATCTTCAGCCAAAACTCCAGAGGAGCGAAATGTAAATCTGCCGCTCCTAAAGGAGCTGAGACCAATCTTGAGTTCCCGCCGGACTATGGACATTTCGCTCCTAACGGAGCGAGCTTCCCAGAATGTCATCAAAGACCTCGGAAAACTCGAACACACCCTTCCGACCAACAATCCACTTCGCCGCGACCAGAGCCCCGGCAGCGAAACCTTCACGACTACGGGCGACATGCGAGATCGATATTTGATCGGCCACCGAATCAAAGCCGAGCCGGTGCGTTCCGGGAATGTAACCCGCGCGGGTCGACGTGACCGGGACGTCGTGGCCCAGTTCTTCGGCGACGATCTTGTGAAGCTGCACCGCGGTGCCCGAAGGCGCGTCGCGTTTGCGTTTGTGGTGCGCCTCTTCGATGAAACCGTCGTAAGAATCGAGATCGCGAAACAGTTCAGCCGCGCGTGCCGCGATACGATAGAATACTTGCACCCCGACCGAGAAGTTCGCGCCATAGATCAAGGCGCCGTCATGGTCGCTCACCACGCTCCGGACTTCCGGGAGTTGCGCCAGCCAACCCGTCGTGCCCACAACGATCGGAACTCCGGCAAGAGCGCAAGCTTCGGCGTTCTTCGGAACGCTGTCGGCAATGGAAAAGTCGATGGCCACATCGCACCCGCGCAGCGCTTTTGCCACATCTTCGACGCCGCGATCGGCGTCTTCAATATCGAGCGTCAACGCGATTTCATGGCCCTGCTCAATGGCCAGTCTGCCGACCAATTGACCCATCGCGCCGTATCCGATCAGGGCGATTTTCATCAACGGGTTCCTTCCGCCTCCGGATCGCCTGGGGCCAACAACCGGCGGGTGATTTCGGTGTAGATCTCCACCGCGCGCAACAACTCGCCCTTCGACACGCGCTCGTGATCGGTGTGCGCGTCGAGGATCGAGCCCGGCCCAATCAGCAGAGCTTTACCCCAGTTGGTCAAATACGGAATGTCAGTCGTGAAGCGCACAATCGTTTGTTCGAATCCGTCGAGCGCCACCAATTTCACTGGATCGTGAGTCGACTTGTAAACCAATTCCGCGCGGCCGGCAACTGCATTTTCCAATAGTTCCTTCGCCGCATCTGCGCCCGTGGCGAGCCGAATCTGCAGAGTCGTCTGGGCCGCATTAGGAATCACATTGGCGCGCGTGCCGCCTGAGATTACACCGATGTTGCAGCTTGTGTCGCCGAATACTTCGTCCGCAGGCCACTCGATCGTGCGAATATCGGCAAGCACATCGAGTAACTTTTCGATTGCCGAATCGCCCTGCTCGGGATAAGCCGAGTGCGCCGCGCGCCCCGCGGCAGTAATCGTTACTTGCAACGAACCCTTCGTGCCCACGGCCAAACGATTGTCGGTCGGCTCGCCATTGATTAGATACTGGCATGCTGACGCCAACGGATGCGCGTTCGCAACTTTCGCTCCCGCGCTGGTTACTTCCTCGTCAACCGTGAAGAGCAAGCCGATTTCGCTCACGCCGTCGGCGCGCAAGTTTTCCGCAGCGGCGATCTGTGAAGCGATAATACCTTTGGCATCGCACGCGCCGCGGCCATGGATAAATTCTTCATCTTCGCCGGCAGCGATGTGCGGCGGCACCGTGTCCATGTGCGTCGAGAGCACCACGCGCGCCGGCGCGGCGGTCGTCGCGATGACGTTTGCGCGATCGTCCGCCACCTCCTGCAACTCAACTCGGTAGCCGAGCCGGCGTAGTAATTCTCCGAGAGAGTTGCCGATTTCGAATTCGCCGCCGGTAACTGACGGAACGTCGATCAGTTCGCGCGTGAGTTTGAAAACGTCAATCAGATCGGGGCGGTAGCCCGACCGTGAGGGAGGGCTCAGTTCGATCATGCCCGAACCTCCGCCGTGAGCATTTCTGCGGGCTGTTCCGAACCTTCGCCTTCAAAGTAAGCGCGATGCAACCGCACGATCGTTTCCCGCGCGCGCGCGTCATCAACCATGAAAGTTAGATTCACGCTCGACGCCCCCACTGAAATCATCGATACGTTGATATCGCTGATAGTCGAGAATACTCGCGCGGCGATTCCCGGAGTTCCCCGCAAGCCTTCGCCGATTACTGAGACGATGGTCCGGCGCTCTTCGACCTGAACCGCGCCCAACTGTGCGAGATCCCGAATTAGTTCCGGCAGCGCACTCGCATCATCGATCGAAAGCGACACGCTCACCTCAGAAGTTGTCACAACGTCAACCGCAGTCTGATGACGGCCGAAGACTTCGAACAGCGCGCGCAGAAAACCATACGCGCCGAGCATGCGCGCGGAGGTAATCTGCACCGTCGTAATGCCGCTCTTGTGGGCGATGGCTTTGATTGTTTGCGGCGCGGCTTCGGATGACGTCACGATCAGCGTGCCTGCTTCGTCAGGTGCGCGCGAGTTGCAAACCCGCACGGGAATCTTGCGGTCCATCGCCGGCTGAATCGTTTTCGGATGCAGGACTTTGGCGCCGAAGTAAGCCAGCTCAGCCGCTTCCTGATATGAGAGAACCGGGATTGTCCTGGCATTGGTGACGACGCGCGGGTCGGCCGTAAGCACGCCGCTGACGTCGGTCCAGATCTGAATCTCGCGCGCGTCGAGCGCGGCGCCAACGATCGCCGCCGAGTAATCTGAACCTCCGCGTCCGAGCGTAGTGGTGGCACCCTTCGCGGTGCTGGCTATGAATCCGCCGACAACCGGAATCTCGCCGGCTTCGAT
>DATGVD010000284.1:0-2082 GCA_035300785.1 Pyrinomonadaceae bacterium
AGCGTAGAAAGGCTGGGTTGGCTCGTTCGCGACGAGTGAATGACCCGGCACCGGCGGCGGTACCAGCAGCTCAAAGCGCAGCTAAGCAAGACAAATAGTTCAAAAGACCAAAAGCTGGGGTTCAGATAAGCGCGGGAGATAGGTTTTACCTACTCCCGCTTTTCATTTTTTTTGGTGAAGCAGTTAAGATGCTTTCCAATGTCCAACGAGAGTGATTCTGCGCGGGGAACAGCGGCTTCCCTGGTTGAAGTCTGGCGCGGCCCGATCGTCGAATCGCGGCATCGGGGACATATTGCCGCAGTGACCGGAGAGGGGAAAACGGTTGGCGCACTGGGCGCGCCCGACTCCGTCACCTTCCTGCGATCGTCAGGCAAGCCTTTTCAGGCCCTTCCGCTGTTAGCTTCTGGCGCGGCGGATCGTTTCGGATTCACGGTTCAGGAAATAGCGATTGCCTGCGGGTCGCACAGCGGCGAGCCGATCCACGTCGAAACAGTTCGCTCGATGCTCCGGAAAATCGGGATCGACGAGCGCGCGCTGAAGTGTGGCGTTCACGAACCTTTCAGCGCCGAGGTCGCGCGCGAGCTGGCGCGAAATCAAAGGCCGCCCAGCGTGCTGCAGAATAATTGCTCCGGCAAGCATGCGGGCATGATCGGACTGGCGCGGCACATCGGCGCGCCAACAGAGACTTACGATCAGTGGACGAACCCAGTCCAGCAAACGATCGGTCGGACCGTCGCGCAATTCTCGGATGTGCCGCTCGACCAGATTGTCATCGGCACGGACGGCTGCGGTGTTCCGGTCTTCGGAATTTCAGTGCGCGCCATGGCGTTGATGTACGCCCGGCTGGTCTCGCCGCCCGCTGACTTTGAAGAGCACACGCGCGACGCCGCTAAGCGTATCGTCCGCGCGATGATTTCCTTTCCGGAGATGATCGGCGGCACAAAATCTCGTCTGGATACAGAGCTGATCAAGGCCGGCAACGGTCGCCTGATCTCAAAGATTGGCGCGGAAGGCATCTACACAATTGGCGTCTTACCATGCGACGATTGGCCGAGCGGACTCGGCCTCGCGCTTAAAATTGAAGATGGCGACGATCGTCGGGCGCGACCGCCCGCGGTGATCGAAGCTTTGCGACAGCTGGGCGTGCTTACCAAACAGGAATTGATCGCCCTGGCCGATTACGCGCCCACCGCCATTACAAATCGTCGCGGTGAACGCGTTGGCGAAGCTCTGGCGGCCTTTACGCTGGAAGTAAATCGCGAGTGAAGCCGAACCTTATTCTGGGAATGTAGATTGGACGAAGCAAACTCTTCAACAAAAGAAGCGATGGCCGGCGAACCCATTCTGCGCCGGGATGAATACGGCACGGCGGATTACGATTCAGTGCCGGACGTAATCGAGTGGTTCCTCAATTACGACCAGCGCGTCGCCACAGTCAAACACCCGAAAGTCGAAGAGCTTTTCCAGTGGAAGCAGGAACAAAGCCGTCTGGCTGGCGAAAACGTTTTCATGTTCAATCGCGCCGAAGATCGGCTCGCCATTGGCATCGTCCAGGCACTGGCTCACAATCCGACTGAGCGCGAGCTGCACATGTGGATTGCTCAACTAATAAACGCGCTCGATACCGCCTCGAAAGCTACCGAAGACGTCACCTCCGCTTATCAACTGGAAATGAGTGCCGCAACCTCAGTCGTAGCGGAGTCCGCCAAAATACCTGCCGCAACTGCGCAAACCAATTTTCTCATTAACTGCTGGCTGGAAACGCTCTGCACCGCTGAGATTCGGGTGCTGGGCTGGTTGTATCAGGAGCTGTACCACCGGCCATTTCATCCTCAGAATTTCTAAGATCTGCTTTCGCTGGTCAGCTCTTAATCGCAGTTCGACGCAAGGGCTAATCGTCTTTATCGCGACCGTGAAGCATGCGGGCGGCATCGCCCTCGGCCATCTCGTCGAGATTAAGCCGGACCATGCCACCCGCGTCTGAATATGCTTCACCGTACCGCTGGCGCGCGCGCCGACGCCGACGAAATAGCAACGCACCGAACAGCCCGCCAACGCCGAGACACAAGAGGACCGACAGGC
>DATGVD010000285.1:0-4270 GCA_035300785.1 Pyrinomonadaceae bacterium
TCTCAATCGCGTCGCGGTAGATGTTGTGAACTTGATTCAAGGCAACATCTCGGCCGGTTGGAAATGCGCGCGCCAAATACCTCCGGCGAGTATTACCTGTGTGATTCAGACGTGGGCCTCGACACTTGGCGAGGCCGCGACGGTCTGTCCCTGCAATTGCACCAAAGCAGCGGGCGCATCCGCGAGCCAGGTTGTCGGACAGACTCCGCAGCGCGTGCATTGGTTGACGGAAGGACACGGCGCGGTTGAGCGGGCTTCGTGCGCGCGCTCGTCTTCCCGCTGCATGAACTCACGAGAGAGACCGGAATTTACAATCTCCCACGGAAGAATTTCATCGTAACTGCGCCGGCGACTGGTATGAAAGGCGACGTCGACCTGGGTTTCGCGCAGCGCGGCATTCAAATCGCCTTTCAAGCGCGCGGCAGCTTCAATGACCCGCGCAATGCGTCGATCGCCCGAAGAGAACAGCGCCTGTTCGTGGGCGATGCGCGCCGACATGGCGCGTACTTCAACGTTGGGAATGCGAGCCAGGTTTTTGGAAACCCATTTCAAACGGCGCTTCAGTTCCTTCTCGCCGCAGATCGCTTCCCATTGAAACGGCGTGTTCGGCTTAGGCACCAGGCCATTTAAAGACGGAATGATCTTACCGGCCCGGCCGAAACGTTTGCCCGCCTCCAGCATGCGGTCCTTGATGCGCTCGACCAGCGTAATCATCTCCGCCAGGTCTTCGTCGGTTTCAGTCGGCAGACCAACCATCATATAAAGCTTGACCGTCAGCATGCCGCGATCGAAGACGGCGCCACAAATGTCGACGATCTCGTCGTTGGTCAGGTTTTTGTTGATGACCCGGCGCAGACGATCCGATCCCGTTTCAGGCGCGACCGCGATTTGCTGATCGCGTGATTCAACCAGCGCATCCAAGAGCTCTTCGGAAATCTGATCGAGACGCAGGGACGAAACCGAGATGCGATAGTCCATCGCGCGCAGGCCTTGCAGGATTTCGCTGATCTCTGGATGGTCGCAGACGGCGGTAGAAACCAAACCGATCTTGTCGGTTTTCCCGCGCCACTGGGCGGCCTTCGCGAGAATGTCTCGGGCGGGCACGACCCGCGGCGGCCAGTAGTTGTAACCGGCCCAGCAAAAGCGGCAACCCTGCGAACAACCGCGCGAGATCTCAATCAGAAATCGATCGCCCATCTCGGCTTGCGGCGCGAAGATGGTGGTTGACGGCGCGAATACTTCATCGCGCTTCAACTGCTCAACTATATCTTTTTGCCCGCGTCGGATGGCGCGCCTTAAACTTCCCTCTTTCGGACTCTCGGCCGAAACCGCCCGACCGACGCGCGCTGGAACGCCTTCAGCCAAAGGTGTGTAAGCCGCAATTGTTCCTTCGTCGTTGTAGCTCACGTCGTAGAGCGACGGCACATAGAATCCGCGGCCCTGTTGGGCGAGCGCTAAGAGAACTTCATCCTTCGTTTCATGCTCCAAAATCACATCGACCAGCTTTGGTCCCAGGATTTCGCCTTCGCCGACGCCGATGACATCCGTGAACTCGGCGATCGGTTCAGGATTCAGAAACGATGCCGCGCCGCCCATCACGATCAAAGGATCGTGTACGGTCCGATCTTTGGCCCAGACCGGCACGCCGCTCATTTGCATCATGCGCGCCATATTCAGGTAATCGGTCTCGAACGAGATCGAAAAGGCCACCACGTCAAAATCGCGCACGCGCGTTTGCGATTCCAGCGAAAGCAAAGACGTGCGGGTGCGCTCGTACTCCTGCATCTCGTGCGCGTCCGGCAGGAAGACTCGCTCGCACGAAACTTCAGGAATGCGATTAAAGAGTTCGTACATCGCCTGAAAGCCGAGATTGGCCATGCCGACCGCGTAGACGTTTGGATAGCAGAGCGCGATGCGCAAGTCCGCGCCACGCTTCAAAACCCAGCCGTCTTCACCGGCCAGCTTTCGCCGGTAGCTTTCGATAATTTTCTTCATAAGCCTAACTTTTCGCCTCTCCAGGGAGAGAGGCCAGAGGAGAGGGCATGAGCGCGACGACCAGAACCAAATAAAATGTCCTTCGTCGCTAAGCCCTCACCCAATCCTCTCCCAGAGGGAGAGGGCTACTATCCGTGCTGCACGGTTTCAAGGAAGGCTTTCAACTTCCGGGAGCGCGAGGGATGACGCAGCTTGCGCAGTGCTTTGGCTTCAATTTGCCGAATGCGTTCGCGGGTCACGGCGAAATGCTGGCCGACTTCTTCAAGCGTGTGTTCTGAGCCGGTCGTGCCGAGACCAAAACGCATCTTGATCACTTTCTCTTCGCGCGGCGTGAGCGTTGCGAGCACCTCGTCGGTGATTTCGCGCAGGTTCGAAGCGACTACGGCATCGGAAGGATTCAGAATCGATTTGTCTTCGATGAAATCCCCGAGATGCGAATCCTCTTCTTCGCCAATCGGCGTTTCGAGCGAGATCGGCTCCTGCGCAATCTTCAGCACCTTGCGCACTTTCGAAACCGGAATGTCCATCTTCTTGGCGATTTCTTCGCTGGTTGGTTCGCGGCCCAACTCCTGCACCAGGGCGCGCGAAGTGCGAATCAGCTTATTGATCGTCTCGATCATGTGCACCGGAATGCGAATCGTGCGCGCCTGATCGGCGATCGCGCGGGTGATCGCCTGGCGAATCCACCAGGTCGCATAGGTCGAAAACTTGTAGCCGCGCCGCCATTCAAATTTGTCCACGGCCTTCATCAAACCGATGTTGCCTTCCTGGATCAAATCCAGGAATTGCAGTCCGCGGTTCGTATATTTTTTTGCGATGGAAACAACCAGACGAAGATTCGCTTCGACCAGCTCGCGCTTGGCCTGGCCCGTCTGATGTTCGCCCGTCACGATTGACTGCAGCGAGCGTTTCACTTCTACCGGCGGCAAATGATACGTCTGCTCGACCAGTTGCAGGCGCTTCTTCCCATTCGAAACGTGCTTCTTGTAGGCCTTTATGTCGTCGGCCTTCAGGCGTTTCCTGGTCAGCCGGTCGCTGTAGGTGTCCACCTCGCGTTCGGCCGAGCGCACTTCCTTCTGCACGTTGCGGATCGCGTTTATCAGGCGCTGCCGCGTGCGCTCTGTCATGTTCAGACGCCCAATTTCGTCGGCGATCTCGATGCGCAACCGGCCCGTCTTGCGGCGCAGTCGCAAAAGCTTTTTGGTTTTCTTGCCGCGGGTGATCTTCTGTTCCGCGCGCAGCTTGACCCACTCTTTCAGCGCGTTCTTGAACAGGCGGCGAATGTTCTCGATCCCTTCGATCGTCCACTCGCGATACTCATCGGCCTTGTCTTCTTCGCCGGCGAGTTCGGCCTGCTCAGAGAAGGTAACCACCTCGCGGATGTTGATAATTCCCGCGGCCAGCTCTTCGCCGACCTTCAGCAGTTCACTGACGGCAATCGGCGAGCGCGCAATTGTCTTTTGGGTTTTGATCTGACCGCGTTCAATGCGTTTCGCGATCGCCACTTCGCCTTCACGGGTCAAGAGCGGCACCACGCCCATTTCGCGCAGGTAAAGCCGGACCGGGTCGTTGGTTTTTTCCAGCGCGCCCGCGGAAAGATCCAGCTCGAGCTCGTCGTCACCTGATTCTTCATCGTCTGCGGCGATCGTGGCGGCCTGTTCGATCAGCCGCTCGTCGGAATCCGCCACATGAATGTTTGAAGCGTCGAGCTTTTGCAGCACGTCTTCAATGTCGTCCGGAGAAACTACGTTCTCCGGAAGTTCGCGATTCAGGTCATCGTAAGATAAAAACTTTTTGTCTCCGCCTAATTGCAGTAATCGATCCATCACGTCATCCCTATCTTTTTCTTCAACAGCCATTTTGTTCCAGTTCAAACTGCCCGCGCAGTCTCGGATTAAGTTTGCCTGATTGCGCGATTGTCATGCAGTCAGTACCGGGAGCGGTAGCGACCGGGTCGCAGTTGACTGCAAGAATCGTGATCGCCAGGATTGTTACCCGGTCGCTACCGCTCCCGGTACTGACCTCATCCTCAAATTAAGACACTACCCTTCTTTTTTGCGTTGAGCGAGCAACGCTTGGTACGCTCCAGGGTCTATGATCGCGCCAGCAACGCGCTCCCTTTCTATTTCTAATTCTAATTTCATCATCGCGAGCCGTTCGAGTTTCTCTACATCACCGGCGCGCACAGCTTCCGCCAATTCAGAGCCTACTTCGTCGACGTCACGATTGAGCTTCATCACCCGCAACTTCTTTAAGCAACTTTCCGCCTGGGCCA
>DATGVD010000286.1:0-4248 GCA_035300785.1 Pyrinomonadaceae bacterium
TTAACTCAATTTCGATGTGGTCGTTTGCTCGCAGCTTATGCGAAGGCTTTGAAACGCTGCCGTTGACCAGCACGTCGGCATTTTCGATTAGACGATGCAGACGCGCGCGGCTCCAGCCTTCGATGTGCGCGGCCAGAAACACGTCCAGGCGCTCGCCCGCATCAGCCGCTGTAACAGAGAGCCTCAGCGGCGAATTGTGATTGGGTTCAGAGTTCAAGCTTCAGCTTGTATTACATCACGACAAACCAAAGTTTGAACTCTAAACTTCACTCACTGCTTGCATGGAGTGATCACGGCGTTGGCGGCGAGCCGATCGTGAATAAATTTATCGGCGTCGGCCTGGATTAGCTCACCGTTGACGATCCAGGCTTTTTCGGTGAGCACCTCGCCGCTGCTGCACTTCCCGGGCTCGAGAAAAATGTTCCACGGCGAACCCCATTTCCGGGTGTCGCCCGTCAATTGTCGATACCCAAAGTGCGCCGTCTTTTCACGATCATCACGTGATTCTGATTCGCTAACCACGGGATACGGCGCGCCCGCCGGGCCAAAGAAAGCTTTCACGTCGTCGCGTGATCCATATTCGCTGACCCCGACAATCTCAAAGCCCTGCGACTTGTATTTCTCGTACAGACTCGCGGCCACCGGCGCTTCATTGCGCCAGTTCGGACACCACGGCGCGAAGTACAGCACCATGACCAGCTTCTTCCCCTGCATCAACGAACGCAACGCGACCGGCTTGTTGCTCGCGAGATCGTTAAGCGTCCAGGCCTTATAGTTGACGGTCTTCTCCAGCACCGGCGCGTATTCGTGGCCCTCCTGCGCGCCAGTCGCGGCGGAAGTGAGAATCAGCGTGAATAAAATCAGTATGAACTTTTTCATTTGTCTTACTCCAATCAAATCCCAAAGAATGGCTGAGTGTTCATTCGACCTTTTGCGCCGTCGCGGGTGTCTCGTCGAGCAACGGTTTGATTGCGGCTTCGAAATTCTCGCGCGACGTTTGCCCGATAAACTTCTGGCGAATGCGCCCATCACGATCAAGTAGGTAAGTAACTGGCAGGCCGGGACCGTTACCAAACTTTGCGCCGATCTCCTCGGCGCCGCGGATGACTGTATATTCCTGCTTCACGTCTTTCTGAAAACTGCGAATGGCATCCGCGGTATCCACCGGAGAAACGGAGGCGCCCACCATGGTGAAGCCGCGCGCTTGAAAGTCCTTTTGCATGGCGTTGAATTCGGGAATCTCAGCGCGGCAAGGAATGCACCAGGTCGCCCAAAAGTTCAGCAGGACCACACGTCCGCGCAGCGACGCGAGATGAAAGGGTTGCGCATCGAGTGTTTGAAACTCGACCTCAGGCGCGGGTTGAAACTTTGAGCCCGCGGCCGGAGGCGCACTGCCCTGGGGCGACTGAACCTTCAGAAGGTTTTCCAGATTTGGCAGCACTGACGCAAGTCTCGAACTCGACAGCCAGCTCGAATATCCACTGGCGATCAGCCCTCCGATCAAGATCAATACGATACCGGAAACGATCTCGACTTTGTGCAGGTGTTGCCGAAACCTCGAATAGAAACCAAGAAACTTATTAATCCCGAGTCCGGTGATCAGAAATGGCACCGCCAGTCCGGCTGAATAAAAAGTTGCGAGCACCAGCCCGCCCTTCCAGCCGCCAGTCGTAGCCGCCAAACCCATGATGCCGCCGAGGATTGGCCCGATGCACGGCGTCCATCCGGCTGCGAAAGCGATGCCCAGCGTCAAAGATCCCAAAACGCCGCGCGGCTTCTCGCTGCTAAATTGCCGCGTGTCGCGATAGAGCCATTTGATCTTTATCAACCCGATCAAGTGCAGGCCGAAAATGATAATCACGATCCCGCCGATAATCCGCACCCACGGGTTACTAATGATCGACGATCCAACCAACCCGGCCGTCGCACCCAATGCGATGAAGATCACCGACAATCCAATATTAAAAGCGATCGAGTTAACTACCACCGCGCGCAGAGCGGCGCTCCGCGAGCCCCCCTCGCCCTTCAAGTGATCGATGCTGACACCGGACATGAGCGAGAGATAGCCAGGAACTAATGGAAGGACGCACGGCGACAAAAACGACAGTAGCCCGCCGGCAAACGCGATCAAAATATTAGCGATTGATATTTGCATTGCTTAATTTCGCCTGAACAGTTTCCCAAACCACAGCGTCAAGTTCAAATAGAGCCCCGACAGAGCCGAGATGCCGGCGAGCGCCGAAAACCCAATCAGCAGCGGAACCTGCCACGTTCCCGCAAAGAAATAAAAGTGCGCCTGCCTAAAATAACGCGTCAGACCTCCGGGCGGCGGCGTCTTGATCACCGTCCCGTTCTCAGCGTCAACCAATAGCGAATCAGCGCCCATGCCGCCGATCGCCTGATAGACCGGACGCCCGTCGCGCATCAAGAGCGTCAGGGCCGTCGTCGGCAATTTCTTCCCGGCAAACTCATTTGCTTTCAACATAGCTTCTGACGGCGAGACGCGCACGCGCGTTGCATCGATGCTTTCAATTTTGCCACCTTCGACAGCGTTGGGCCACGCGTACAAAAGGCCGCTGGTAGCCCACGCAAGAACGGGGATGGCGACGATCAATCCCAGCCAGAGATGTGTGCGGTAGATTAAGGAACGCATTCTTATCAAGAGTGGCTAAGGGTGCTTCACTGGATCTCCGTCTCGCCCCGTCTCCGTTTCGCTTGCCTGGGCCGGCTCCTCAATCAGCTTCTTGATCATCTTGTTCAGCATCGCGGCCTCCTCGTCGCTCGACCCGATGCTGATAAGGCGCACGACGCCACGCCGATCGATTAGAAAGCTGGTCGGGATCGAAGAAACTGCGTAGTTCCGATCGTTCTGGCCTGAGTCCGCTACCGCGAAACCGTACGGGATATGAAACCTCTTTTTGAAATCGCGCAAGTAAGCAACCTCCTGCGGTTGCGTTAACTGCTTGCCTTCGGCGTGTCCGAAAAAGTTTGTCACGCCGAGAATCACCAGGCCTTTGTCTTTATAGCTCTGGTGCCATTTTTGCAGCCGCGGAAACGTCACGCGACACGGGCCGCACCACGTGGCCCAAAAATCCAGCAGCACGACGCGCCCGCGCAGGTCCGCGAGTTTCACTGGCGCCTGATCGATCCATTCGTCGGCCACGATATCTCGCAGCGCCGGCGCCGAGCCCGCCACGTCGTTGAACGATTTGAAGAGATCGATGTCGGGTGCGATCGCCAGCAAGCGCCGCAAAGCCAGCTTATACAAATTGCCGGACGGCAAAGTTAGCGCGAATTGGCGCAGCTCCTGTGCGGCCGCTACTGCTTCATCCTTTTTCTTCAGCTTCAGATCGGCTTCTGAGAGCAGCGTCACCGCCTCACTCAACATCTTGTCGCGCTCAAGCGGATCTTTTGTCTTCGCTACGAGTTTGGCGGTACTGAACATCTCCCGCGCATGCGGCTGCGCGCGTTCGTAGTCTTTCGCTTTGAAATAATCCGTCACCATCCAGCTTTCAAGATTGTAACGATCCTCGGCGACTTGCGGTTGATTCTTCGCGTATTCAGCCAGACGGCTTTCGGCCTCTGGCAACAAATCTTTCTTCGCGGCTTGAATGACGATGACCGCGCGCGCATTCTGCGCCGGCTCACCGGTCGCATTCGAACTCTCAGTTAGAAAACGCCGCATCATCTCATACGCCGCGTCGTAATTCCGCGCCAGGTTGTACAGCATGCCGAGATAGTAAACGTCTTTGCCCTGGGGCTTCCGCGCGGCCAACACCGCGGCGTAGCGCCCGGCCAGATCGCGCTGTTCCTGCTTGATTTTGTCGGCCAGCCGCGCATCGAAAGGCATGTGCCGCTTCTCAAAATCGTCAAACTTTTTCTGCGCGTACGCGTCGGCCTCTTCGTAGAGTTGCGCCGCGTCTCTTGCTTCTGTGCGCTTCGCTTCCGCAGCCTTGCTGGCTTCGTCGCTGCTAGGGTTTGCGGTCGCGTCTTTCACCCGCCCGGATTGTGCCAACCCTGAACTTATCGACACCAGGCAGCAGAGCAACAACAGAAACAGAGTGGAAAAATGTTTCATGAGAACTTCAAACGCTAAGTTGATGAGCAAGCACAGGAGACTGGAGGATCGTAGGACACCGCGTCGGCTCTGTCAAAAGTGCACGGGAGTGGGTAGTGTCTGCGTGTCGTTTCGTGTGTTTCCGCGGATTACATAAGAACGATCCACGAAACCACACTAAATCCCACGAA
>DATGVD010000287.1:0-14939 GCA_035300785.1 Pyrinomonadaceae bacterium
ACGAAACAGTTGTGCTACCGCACTTTCGTGTGGTTTCGTGGATCATTCATTCGCGTTCCAGACCTCGCACCACGTCTGTTATACTCTCGAAACTGAATGGCCATTCATTTTCTGTGAGAGCGCGGACGATCGACTGATGGAACGTGAAAGTTTAGAGATGGATGTGGTATTCGTCGGGGCCGGGCCGGCAAACCTGAGCGGCGCGCTGCATCTCGCGCGTCTGGTCAGCGATCACAATCACGGCGTCGCAAACGGGAAGCGGGAAGGGAAGCCGCTCGGCGACATTCAAATCGCGGTGATCGAAAAGGGCGCGACGGTGGGCGCGCACATACTGTCCGGCGCGGTCATGGATCCGCGCGGACTGGCTGAGCTGATTCCTGATTTTGTCGAGCGGGGCGCGCCGCTCGAAACGCCGGTGAAGGAAGATCACTTTCTCTATTTGACGAGAAAGCACGCGATTCGCGCCCCAATTACGCCGCCGCCGCTCAAGAATCACGGCTATTACATTGTCTCACTCAATCGCCTGACCGCCTGGCTGGGCGAGCAGTGCGAGCAATCCGGCGTCAACATCTTCCCTGAATTTCCCGGGGCGGAGATGCTCTACGACGAAAGTGATCGCGTGCTGGGCGTGCGCACCGGCGACAAAGGAATTGATGCGGAAGGAAAGCGGAAACCGAACTTCGAACCCGGCGTCGATCTGCTTGCAAAGGTTACGGTACTGGGCGAAGGCGTGCGCGGCTCGCTGACGAAGAAGCTGATTCAGCGACTCAGTCTGGACCAGGGATGCGAACCGCAGATTTACAGTCTCGGCGTCAAAGAGCTTTGGGAACTTCCCGACGACCGTTATCCAACTGGTCGCGTCACGCACACGCTCGGCTTTCCATCCGACCAATGGACGTACGGGGGCGGCTGGATTTACGGAATGCAGAATCGGATTGTGAACCTGGGCTACGTCACGGGTCTCGACTATCGCGATCCCTTGATCGATCCGCATGCGGAGTTTCAGAGATACAAGACGCATCCATTCGTCGCCAAACTTCTGGATGGCGGCAAGATGATTCGTTATGGCGCGAAGGCGATCGCGACCGGAGGCCTGCACGCGGTACCGCAGCTTTACGCAGACGGCGTGCTGCTCGTTGGTGACAGCGCCGGATTCCTGAATGGCGCGCGCTTGAAGGGAATCCACACTGCGATCAAGAGCGGCATGCTGGCGGCAGAAACGATCTTTGACGCTCTGGTGAGCAATGATTTCTCCGCAGGCAAACTGCAAAGTTACGAGCAGCGGGTGAAAGAGAGTTGGATCACACCAGAGCTGCGGCGCTATCGAAACTTTCATGCGGGTTTTCGTCACGGCCGTTGGCTGGGAATGGTTAATGCCGGCTTGCAATACATCACCGGGGGCCGCGCCTGGGGAATTTTCGATCGCGATCATCAGGAGGCGGGGCACGAAGCAGTGCAGAAGCTTGCCGCCTACGGCTATCACGGCGGCGGTTCGGCCCAGCGATACAAAGACTTGCGCTTCGACGGCGCGCTTACCTTCAACAAAGTCACGGACGTCTATCACGCCGCGGTTGCGCACGACGAAGATCAGCCCGCGCATCTACACGTGCTCGACAAGAATATTTGCGCGACGCGCTGCGCTGAAGAGTACGGGAATCCCTGCCAGCGTTTTTGCCCGGCGGCGGTTTATGAAATGGTTGACGACGGCCGTGGGACGCGACGCTTGCAGATCAATTTCTCAAACTGTGTCCACTGCAAGACGTGCGACATCATGGACCCGTATCAGATTATCAACTGGGTTACGCCCGAAGGCGGCGGCGGTCCGGATTACAAAGGAATGTGACCAATCGCTCGAAGCTCCCGGCTCGGCAGTGATCAGTAGGCAGATCTGAAGGCGCGATTTCGCGGGACTCTGGAGCTTGCGGCGCGCTCGGACTTGGCGGAGAATATTGAAGGTCCCAATCACCCGAAACGAAAGGTGACTCGTGTGAGCAAAACTCGCGTCCTGACCTTCACCCCCATAGCATTGGCTGTGCTGACATGCTTGATTATCAACTTCAGTGCGGCGGGTCGCACTCGGCGACACGCCGGCAAAGCCCGCGCTCAAAGCTCGTGCTCAGGTCAACCAAATGACTGCAAAGTGCCCGTGAAATATCTCGGGGAAAATGAGGGCTGCGCCTGCTTCTCATGTGAATATGGCAAGAAGACTCAGCGAGTAGTATGCACAAGGAACACGCAGGATCGATTAACGCTCATGAAGAAGATCCGACCAAGTGCGCCGCCGCGCAGGAAGGGCAGTCCGAAGACTTGAAAAGGAGCTCCGCCTCATTGGCTGGGTGGTGGCGGAAGGTAGCCAAGCTCCTCGGTCCTTAAATCGTTTCTCATGCGCTGCTCCAGGGCTAGAATCTGCGTATTGATCTCCTGCATTGCATAGTCATTGTTGCCCATTCGATTGATTCCTGAGCCCCATAATTTTCCGAGATCCTTTTTGAGGTCGTCGCTCAGGAACAGGGCATACACCGTCCCCAGTCTACCTACGGCCTCAACGTTGTCAGAGGCCTGCTTGCCGATGTCAGGGTTGAATTCCTTGTTTTGATATGAATCCAGCGACTTGCTCATGTCGGCAATCACCCTACAGGTATCCACATACGCGTTGAGCTTCATCTTGTAGAAATCCTGTGTTAGCGCCATTCGCGCTTGCAGGACGCGATTGTTATCGTCAACTTTGCCCTGGATCTTGCTTTGGGCGTTCCAGATCAGAAAGGTGAGAAATGTCGTCAATAAGATTGGAAGGACAGTTTTCACTGCGTCCCACACCCGGTTGCTCGCCGTTACGTCTTTGATAACCTTGATCGTGTTCTCGTGCAGGGCTGCGACTTCACTCTTGACGGCCGCAAGTAACTCACTGTGGATGGTCGCATCGCCTCCCTTGGCTCCGCTTGAGTTGCTGTCCATTTTCGTCCTCCTGGCTATTTGAAATGCGGCTGATGTCTCACGGCAGGCCTCGCTAATGTTGCTCTCATCCCTATGAGGCGAACCAAAGTAACTCTTCGGTAAGTTGTCGGCTGGCGCTGGGAGTTTGCGGCAAATCGCAGGCTCGGAGGCAGCCTCGTTAACTCAACTTCCACGTAGCGGGCGCAGGCTATCAGAGGCCTTTGCGCCAGTCAATGATTTGCAGTAACTGTCCGAGCCAATCTATCGGAAGACGATTGGCGAGGATGCAATAATCAAAGCGGCTGCCGGTAGGGCGGTCGGATTGTAGGTAGGATTCGGCACCATCTGCCGCTGTTAAGTTTCAAGCGTCTTCTTCTGATTCGTCACCGTCGGTCTTGAGATGGAAGGGAACAGCTCCGCGAATGACTTCCTCGAGCGCTATGCGCGTCGGTTTGTGTTTGACGGCGTCGATGTCTATGCGGGGACGCGCGCCGCGCTGAAGCTGCTTGCTGCGCTTGGCCGCCAGAATAATCAAGCGGTATTTGGAATCAATTTCCTGTGATTGCGGTTCTGATTCGGTAACTACTTCAGGTTTAGTCGCCATGTTATGTTTGCATCCTTCCGAAATCTACTTGTTTGAGATTTGTGCTGCCCACCCGCTACTGCAAGCGGTTCTGATGGGACTGAGCCCTCCCTCACGGTCAGGCTAATGCCCCGGAAATCCGATGACGGTCTCCGCCCCCGGCCTTTGCTACCCGCCCGCCACCGCCGGCGGTTCTGACACTCGAGCAAAATCTGCCAGCGTATCTTTCAATCGCCCTGCCTGTCTTTCCCGGCGCGCGCGCTCGGCATAAATCACCGCAGCCAGTTGGGCCGACGCCCGGTTAATGTCGTCATTCAGAATCACGTACTGAAAATCCTTGTATTGCTCAACTTCTGCCGGCGCTCCGCGCAAACGGCGTTCGAGATCCGCCGGAGAATCAGTGCCGCGCGCGACCAGTCGTTTATGCAACAACTCAAACGAAGGCGGCAGAATGAAAACCGTTACCTCATCAGCAACCAGTTGCCGAATACTGGCTGCGCCCTGGACGTCGATCTCCAGAATGATGTCGTGGCCGGCGGCGCGCTCACGTTCGACCTGAGCCCGACTGGTGCCGTACAGATAGCCGTAAACCTTTGCCCATTCGAGCAGTTCGCCCCGGCCGCGCATTGCTTCGAATTGCGCCGCAGAGACAAAGAAATATTCGCGACCATTCTGTTCGCTGGGACGCGGTGCGCGCGTCGTGTAGGAAATCGAGTAACTAACGCCCGGTACGGTCTTCAAGACCCGATCGATCAAAGTACCCTTGCCGCCGCCCGACGGCGAGCTGACCACAATCAGCATTCCGTGACCGCTGATAGCGCTCGAATCACAATCGCTTGCTTTCGTCAGCTCATTCGACATTTTGCACTTGTTCCCGCAGTTTCTCAACCTCAGCTTTGATTGCGAGCGCCGAATCTTTGATCGCAATCTCAGTTGATTTCGACAACACGGTGTTGGCTTCGCGGTTCAATTCCTGCAAGAGAAAGTCGAGCCGCTTGCCAACTTCGCCATCGGCGTCGATCGACGAGCGAAACTGCTCCAGGTGGCTGCGCAGGCGCGCCAGCTCTTCGCTGATGTCGCTGCGGTCGGCCAGATACGCGACTTCCTGCGCCAACCTGCCTGAGTCGAGTTCGATCGCCTGACTTCCGCGGGCGATCAATTCCGTAACCCGCTTTTGCAGACGCTGGCGATAGGCGTCCGCCAATCCGGCTGCGGCTGCTTCGATGATTGGAACTTCAGCCTCGATCTTGGTTATGCGGACGCGCATCTCAGCCGCCAGCGCGGCGCCTTCGCTTGCGCGCATCTGCTCCAAACTGTCGAGCGCCTGGTCGAGCGCGCTCTCGAGGCCGGCCATGTTGCCTTCATCGAAACCGTCACGGGCCGCAGTCAGCGCGCCCGGCACGCGAGCCAGTGAGTTCACGTCAATCTCTCCGGCCAGACCTAGCTCCTCCTTGATTTCGCGCAGCGCCTGGACGTATCCGGCAATCAGGGGCCGGTTGACTTCGTAGGTCGCCGCGCCCGTCCGATCGAAATTGATATTGAGGTCAACCCGGCCGCGCGAAAGGCGCGCGCCAACGCGCTTCCGCACAATCATCTCGATCGCCGACAGTTCCTGACCCAGACGCAGGTGTATGTCGAGATAGCGATTGTTGACGGTCTTGATCTCAACCGTGACGCCGAAGGCTTCGCTGCTGAAAGCCCCGCGGCCAAATCCAGTCATTGATTTCATAAGAAGTAAGCAGTGAGCAGTAAGCAGTGAGCAGCAAGAACAGGCTGTTCACTGAAGGCTTCTGCGAAGACCATAGGTCACCGCCAAACACTCGTCAACCAGCGCTTCCGTTTCGGTGACTGCGGCGGCGTCGACATAGCCGACCCGCCGAGCGATCTCAAGCTGGGTATCGAGTTCGTTTAGCGAGCCTATCGCAACACTTAGATAGTTTCTAAACTGCACGGAAGATCGACCGGCGGCCCCTTCTGCTATATTCGAAGGCACGGAGACCGCAGCTCTACGTACTTGTGAAGTAAGACCGTAAACTTCGTCTCGGGGAAATCTCTTGCTCAGTTCATAAATCTTTTCAACGAGATCCATGCTCTTTTGCCAGGCGACAAGTTTTTTGTGGGGTTTGCTCATTTTAGTTTCTCCTTTGTTCTGTTTACTGCTTACTGCTCACAGCTCACTGCTTACTAATTCTTCTTCATCTGCAAACTGCATTTCGTAAAGCCGTTGATACTGGCCGCCGCGCGCGAGCAGTTCGGCATGAGTACCTTGCTCGCTGATCTGCCCACGTTCCATGACCACGATAATGTCAGCGCGGCGCACCGTTGACAAACGATGAGCGATAACAATGGTCGTCCGGTCGCGAATGAGATTACCGATGGCGCGCTGGACTAACTGTTCGGACTCAGCATCAAGTGCGGAAGTGGCTTCGTCAAGCACCAGCACGGGCGCGTCGATCAAGACCGCGCGGGCGATTGCCAGGCGCTGCCTCTGCCCTCCGGAGAGAAAAGTTCCGCGTTCGCCAATTACCGTGTCGTAGCCACTGGGTAACTCCAGAATAAAATCATGAGCGAAAGCGGTGCGCGCGGCTGCCTGAATCTGCTCCTCGGTGGCGTCCGGCCGTCCATAAGTAATGTTGTAGCGGACTGTGTCGTTGAAGAGCACCGTCTCCTGAGTCACCAGCGCCAATTGGCGGCGCAGGCTGGCCAGCCGCGCGTCGCGCAGATCAACTCCGTCCCAGAAAACTGCGCCCGCGCTCGGATCGTGAAACCGCGGCAACAGTTTTGTCAGTGTTGACTTTCCCCCGCCCGACTCGCCTACGAGCGCCACCATCTTGCCGGCGGGAACAATCAAGCCGACGCCGCCCAAAACGGAACGCGTTTCGTTGGCATAGCCGAAATGCACGTCCCGAAACTCAATCTCTCTCCGCAATGGCGACAGCTCAGTGGCGTCAGGCTTCTCCGGCATCTCGGCGCGCTCGTCCATAACTTCCCAGACGTGTCGCGCCGCTGCCAGCGCTTGTGACATTGAATTCTGCAGTCGCGAAAGCTTGCGCATCGGATCGTAGCTGCGAAACAGAAGGATTAGGAAGAGGAGAAACTGCGCCTGGTCCATGCGGCCCAGGCGGATTTCGCGCTCGCCAAAAAAGAGCAGCACCGCAATGAAAAAGATGCCAATCAATTCGATAATTGGCGGCGACATGCCCGCGATGCTGGCCGAGCGCAGGTTAGCTCGCAGCACGCGCCGAGCGACGGAAGTAAAACGCTCTCGCTCGCGCGCTTCCGCTCGATAGGCCTTGACGATGCTCTGATTGGCCAACGCCTCCTGCGCGGTATCCGTGAGATGCTTACTGCCTTCGAAAGACTCGCGCGCCAGTTTTCGCAGCGACCGGCCAAAGCGCATCGTCAATCCGGCGACCGGCGGAGCAATCAGCAAAGAGCCCAGGGTCAGTCTCCAGCTCACATAAAGAGACATGGCCATAAAGAAAATCAAAGTGAATCCTTCGCGCAGCAAGTCGCGCAGCGTGTTAGTCACCGCGGCTTCGATCGCGGCCGCGCTGGAAATCAAGCGCGAGACCAGATAGTTGGTGCGGTGGCGTTCGAAGAACGCGGCCGACTGGGAAAGAAGGTGGCCGTAAAACTCCTGGCGCAGCCGCAGAATCGAAGACTGGCCGATGTAGGCCATCAAGTAGGTGGATAAATAGTCGGCTACGCCTTTCACGACCGTGAAGACAACCAGCAGTAGCGCGATCATCCGCCACGCGGCCAGGCCCGAGTGCGGGATTATTCGTTGCAGGGCGAATGGCGTGGCAGAGGCGTGCGCGCCGCCCTGAGCCAATGCTTGATCGTAGATCGGCACTACTAACGCGGTAATCGCACCTTCCAACAGTGCCACGACAATCATCGCAAAGGTGGCAATGATGAAGGTGCCGGTGTGAGGCAGAAGATATCTTAGAAGCCGCCGCAGATCACGCATCACATGGTATTTAGATCGTTAATCGGGAAGGAACCTGAAGTCCGGCGCACGATTACAGTTACGGAATATACTGAGGCCAAACGTTTGACGTCAAGGCAGAGGCTGTACATACTAAACACTGCAACCCGCATGAGAACGAAACGAACCGAGGTTTTGGCCATACCGAGATCGCTGTAATCAAGATCGGGTTTGCTGAACTCGAGAATGAGGAAAATCACTGTGGATCCCCAAGCTGCTGCCAAGAAGTTATTGATTGCCGACGATGAATTCGAGCTGCGCACACTATTAGCCGCGTATTTCCGGCGTCTCGGGTTTGAGGTTACGGAAAAGGAGAACGGCGCTACCGCGCTGCACATTGCGGCGACCGAGCGCTTTGACTGCTTTATTTTGGATGTCTCAATGCCCGAAATGTCGGGCGTTGAACTGCTCAAGAAGTTGCGCGACCGCGGCGTGCAGACGCCGGCGATTTTCTTAACGGCGCACGACCAGCTCGCAGACAAGATCGCGGGGTTCGAAGCCGGCGCCGACGATTACCTGTCAAAACCATTCGACCCGCAGGAGCTTGAATACCGGATCGGGGCTCTGCTGCGACGCGGCCAGCTTTCCCCCACCGCAACGGACGACGATCGAATGGAAATCGGCGATCTGGTGGTGGATCGCCGCCGTCATGAAGTCTCGCGCGCCGGAGCTAGAATCGATTTGACTCCCCTTGAGTTTCAAATTCTGGACTTGCTTGCGTCTGAGCCCGGGCGCGCGTGGAAGCGCAACGATTTGCTCGACCGCGTCTGGAGCACCGAGTATGAAGGCTATTCGCGGAACATCGATCCCCACATTAACCGCCTGCGAAAAAAGCTCGAAGCCGATCCGAAAAACCCCCATTACGTGCTGACCGTCCGCGGAGTCGGATACAAGCTTAACGAAAATCCGTGAGTCCGACGCCGGGTTGGCCAGGGAACCGCTCCTATTCGTCGTTTATAACTGGACAGCAATGTTCTGTCAGCGCCACTTGCAGCTCTCGATCCTGACGGCGGCGACGCTGCTGCTCGCCGGACTGCCGGCCCTCAGCTTTGGCTCGCCCTTCGAGCGCAATCCATCCCGTTCACCGACGCAAGGGGGACAACTCACGAACGCTCATCTGCGCTGGGGCGCCAGGCCCGGAGTATTCCGTTATCGTTTGCAGTTGGCCAGCGATCGCGAGTTCAACGACATCGTTTTCGACCGCGTCGTTTCCGGCAATGAATATGAGGTAGGCGACCTCGTGCCGGGCAGATACTTCTGGCGAGTCGCGGCTCTTTCCGACAAGCCGTTGCAGTTTTCGTCGGCCGGCGTCATCGATGTCAGCCCGCCGATCCAGAAACCAAACCCGCGGGCCGATCTGACGACTCCGCTTCAACCAGTCAACGCGCGGACGCCCAATCCCGCAACCGCTAATCGAGTGGCGACTGGCGATGGCTGGCGCGCGCTGATTGGTGAAGTCTCTGGCCCCGCACTGGCACACCTGCGTTCAGCGAACGCGCTCGATCTCGTTGTTGTCAATAACGCCGGCGTCGTGTATGCGCTGGACGCCGAGAGCGGAGTTGCTTTGTGGAGTGCGCGACCGCGCCCGCCACAGACCGGATTGCCACGCGTCGGAACCGCGCCGATGGCGCCGCTCCTCGTAAAGTCGCGCCACGGTCTCGACAATGTAGTTGTGCTTGCCAACGGTACGGCGCGCGCGCTTGATGGCGCCAGCGGTCGCGAGCTTTGGCGCACTGCGTTGCCCGCACCAGCGTCCAGCGGAGTAGCTTTGGATTCCGAACTCTTCATCATCGACAACTCGCTGCAACGATTGTTTCTGATTGATAGCCTCACGGGAAAACTGTCTGCGCAGACCGAGCTTCCGTCGCGGGCGTTTGGCGCGCCGGTAGCTTTCGACCACGCAGGGCAGCGCGCGGTCATGATTGCTTTTGAGAACGGCGGCCTTGAGTTTCGCGACCTAAACGGCAAGACGATTCGCTCAGGCAATGCCGGGAGCCCCGTAACCACGAAGCCTCTGTTTGTCAGCGGACCTCGCGGCGGCCTCGTGTTGCTCGGCACCAGGGGCGGATTGACGGCGTTCGACAGCGAGGACCTGCGCGCGCTCGGGAGAGTTGCGCTGAGGGACGACACGCCCAGGGGTACCCTCTCCACAGCGGATCTGTTTGGCGACGGCGTGGCCGAAGTAATAATGCTGACTGAGCATGGGCGCGTCGTCGTCGTTAATGCTGTCGACGGCAAGATTCTTTGGGAATCATTCAGCACCAATGACGCTCAGAGCGTAGCGTTTGCGGACCTTGACGGAGATCACGTTTTAGATATTCTGGTGGCGGGTGGCCCGTCATTTGCGATGGCCTTATCGGGCCGCGATGGTTCGGTGATCTGGAAAGACGATGGACCGGCGGCTCAGGCAGCGAATCATACGACCTCGCTCGCCGCGCGTTCGGTGCTGGCCGCACCTCACGGTTCTGGCATTCTCTTAATCGGCGTCGATCCCTCCAGGATAGGGCTGCGAGCCGTCGCATTTCCCAGGGGATCGGTGAGGGCCTCCTCTCACTGAAGACCATTCAGAGGTGATGTCCTAATCCAGAGATGCTTACGCACGCCGGGACGATTGACGGCGTATCGAGTACCAACTTAGTTGGGCAGTTTCTCGCCTGGCAGAAACCCGACTAAAGTCGGTACTCTGAACACCGCTTATCAGAGTAGACCTTGCGGATTCCGAAGGCTCGATTCCAAATTTACGGTTTCCACAGCATAATACCGCGATGCTTTGGATTGCAGGCGCGCTCACTCTCTTTGTCTGGTTCATCCTAAAAGTTCTGTTGCATAAAAGCAGCGGCGTTCATATTCTTCTTTTGTTCGCCATTTCGTGTTGTGTCACGCAATTCGTCCAGGACCGGCGCACCCGAGCGTACCGCGCTGACCGCTGACCTCCAACAATCCTTCTTTCTTATTGCTTGCCACTTCGCCGACCTTCGGCAACAATGGCCTCAGGTTTCGGCATCCATTAGCCCAGAACGGCGTCCCTGGCGCTTTCTGACGGGGTTGAATCTCAGCGTCTTTAGGAGTTCAAGTAGATGAATAGAGTTTTAAGACTAAGAGCGGCGTTCGCGATCCTTGCTTTGCTGGCCACTTTCGCGGCGGGCGCCCAGGCTCAGAACGACCTCCGGCGATCGACCGTCGCGATCACATATCCGCTGGACCAAACGATCGAGGTCGCCTTTCACGGAACGACGCGCTTGCCGCGCCTGAAAGGCACCGCGAAAGTCCGGCGGCAGGGCCGGCGGGGCACACGTGTCGAGTTGAACCTGAATAACCTGCCGCGCGCGTACGAACTGGGTGGCGTCTATACGACCTATGTGCTGTGGGCCATTTCACCCGATGGCCACGTCGACAACCTCGGCGAAATTAAACGCAGCGGCAGCGGGCTGGTAGATTCCAAAATCGATGTCACAACGCCGCTCCAGACTTTCGCACTGATCGTTACCGCCGAGCCGCACTTTCTGGTGCACGTGCCGAGCCGCATGGTCGTACTCGAGAACACCCAACCAATTGTTCAGCGCGACGCTCAGGTTGAAACGGCGAACGTGCAGTACATCGGCAACTCCAGTGACTACTTTCGCGATCCGAGCGTGCCGGCGATCGCCGAGTCGGACTATCGTGATATTCCGACCGCGCTGCTCGGCGCGCGCCAGGCGATTAACCTCGCGCGCTATGCGGGCGCCGAGCGCGATGCGCCGAACGAGCTGCGCGCGGCGCAAGCGGATCTCGAGCAAGCTGAAAGCGCTCGCCGCATGCGGCAGCCCGACCGCGAGATCGACATCCTCGCTCGCACTGCGATCAGCAGCGGTGCGAAGGCGGAAGACATGGCGCTGGCGCGGCGCAGTTCCCGTGAACGCCGCGAAGAACTCGAGCGCCGTGATCTCGCCGTGCGCAGCGCCGAAGAGTCGACCGCCACCGCCAATCAGGAAATCTCCCGGTTGAAATCAGAGCTGGATAACGAACGGCACGCCCGCGATCTGGCCGAACGCGATGCGTTGAATGCTAACGAGAAACTGCGCGACGCGCGCACCGAAATCGCGCGGCTGCATGAAGAGATGCAAACCGTCCGGGCTGAATCCGAAGACGCGAAGATCAGATTGGCGCGTCTGGAAGGCGAGAAACAAGCTGAGGATGCGCGGCGCAGTTCTGAAAAACGCGCGGCCGATCAACGCGCGGCTTTCGAAAATCTAAAGCAGGCGCTAACTAAATTCGTCACGGTGCGAGACAGTAACCGCGGCATGACGCTGGTGCTGGCTGAATCGCTGTGGGCGAATCCGAGATCCAGCAATCTGGTCGCCGCCTCGGCGGCGAAGCTTGATCAAATCGGCGCGCTGCTAGCCAACAATCCCGATTATCAAATCTCAATTGAGGCGTTCACCGATAACGTAGGCAACGAAAACACGCTGCAACAACTGACTCAAGATCGCGCAAGAGTGTTATCTGAGAGACTTGCCGCCGCGGGGGTCGACGTCACGCGCATACAAGCCACCGGCATGGGGGCAGCGAATCCCGTATCCCCGAACACTACGGTCGCCAGTCGCGCAAAGAATCGAAGGACGGAGATCACGTTGACTCCATCGGGGCAGTAGGTCTTTGGCCGCGCAGCGGACGAATTCAATAGCCGGTGGCAACGCCACCGGTGGAGTCAGAAAGAGAATCGCGACCCTGCAAGGGGTCGAATCGATGCCACGCGAAATTGTTCGACCCTTTCAGGGTCGGGCTCCTCGCGAATGATCCGTGGGCGTTGCCCACGGCTATTGAATTCAACCGCTTCGCGGTTTGTCGTACACCGTGTCCCTTCTCGAAGCTCTCCAACTCATCGGGTACAGTCTCGGCGCCGTGTTGCCGCTCGGGATGGGCTATCTGCTGTTCAAGCAGCGGCTCAGCCTGAAGAGCGTTCACGGCATGCTCCTGGGCCTGGCGGCGTGCATGGCGGGATGGCACGGCAGCAATCTGGTGATTACCTTGCGCGGACTCCTTGGGCTCGACGTCGCGCAATGGGCCAACGTCCTGCGAGCCGCAGATTCAGTTGCCGTCATCAGCATCACCGTTTGTTACTCACTCCTGCTGCACGTTCATCTTCACCTCTGGGCTCGCGCGCACAAGCGCCCGCTGACTCGTGCTGAGCGCGTCCGGGTTTACCTTTCATATATTCCGTGTCTGTTCCTGGTTCTCGGTCTGTGGCGAATCTGGATGGGTCCTTACCAGCCAATGCTGACAAAGCTGTCGAGCTTTGTCCTGCCATTCGCGGTTTGGATCGCTTACTCGCTCGCTGTGGTGGCCATCACCGAGCTACGCGTCGCGCGCGGACCGGTGTCGCCGGCCGAACGCCGTAATCTGCAAACGCTGGCCGTTTCGTTCATAGGCATCGCGATCCTGGTGATGGCTGCTCTGGGGCTTGGGCTCGGTCGTGGGACGACGGCCGGTCTTTATCTCAATACCTTCGCGAATCTCGGATCGCTCTTGCCGTCGGCGTTGCTCGCCTATTACATCTACCGGTACCGCTATCTCGAGCTGATCATCAAAGAGAGTTTGATCGTCGCCACGTTTGCGGCGGTCGTGCTGGCCGTTTATCTCTACGGTATTCGCCGCGTCGGCGAATGGACCAGTTCGCGTTTTGGCCTGAGAGCCGGAGTTGTCGAAGCGATTCTGATTCTGGCGCTAACGCTCGCCGCGGCGCCTTTGCGCGGCTGGCTCGACCGTAGTTTTCGCGCGTTGTTCGAACGCGAAACTGCGCTCTATCGCGAGGTGGTCGCGCGCATCGGCGCTCAGGCGGGAAATTACCGGCAACTTCCGGAGCTGCTTGGATTCATCGAGACTGAAACCGCGAACGCACTTTCTTTGCGTCGAGTGAAGATTGTTCTGCGCTCTGACGACGAGCATGAAATACAGGAAGACTCAGTCTGGATCGAAGACCTCTGGCGGCAAACCGGGGCGGAAGACCTTGCGTTTGTCGAAGACGCCCCGGAATTGCGCGAGCATGGATACAACGTGGCTTACGCGTTGCGCCGCGAGGATCGGAACGAGGGGCTGATGCTGGTCGAAGCAGCGGCGAACGCCCTGACGAATGACGTGCGGGCGGTGCTTGAAGTGCTTGCCGGCCAGGTTGCGATTGCGGTGGAAGACTGCCGGCTGGCTAACGCGAACGTCCAGCTCGAACGCCGCCTGGCGGAAGGGGAGCGGTTGGCCGCGCTGGGTCAGATGGCCGCGACCGTCGCGCATGAAGTGAAGAACCCGCTCTCGGCGATTAAGTCGATTGCACAAGTGATGAGCGAGGACGAGGGATTGAAGACGCAACACGCGCGCGACCTCAGCTTGATCGTCGGCGAGACTGATCGTCTGAGCAACAGCGTTACCCAGTTGCTTAGCTTTGCGAGCAAAGCGCCGCCGGCATCTGTGCCTTGCCGCGCTGACGAGTTATTGCGAAGCGTGGCCGGACTGTTTCGCGCCGACGCCGACGAACGCAAGATCGTGCTGCGATCCTCGGCAGTGGGCGATGCCGCTTTGGACGGAGTTCAGACCGCGGCGGTGCGAGACGCGCTGTCAAACCTTTTGCTGAATGCTCTGCAGGCCACGTCGGCCGGCGGCCGCGTCACCATCGAATCATTTTGTGATGGCGATGGGATTCACTTCGCGGTTAGCGACAGTGGGCCAGGAATCGCGGCTGAGTTACAAGCACGAATCTGGGAACCATTTTTTACGACCAGACAACGCGGCACCGGCCTCGGCCTCGCGATTGTGCGCAAACGCATCGAAGAAGCGGGCGGCACGGCCCGGCTGGCACCATCGCGCAACGGCAAGGGCGCGCGATTTGAATTGCGTCTGCCGGTACTGAGCCGCAGACGGTAGTCAGCGCAGTCCAAAATAGAGCGCGAAATATGGAGTGCAGTAACTTGTTACCGCTTTCATAGGCCGCGACTTGTCACGGCCACCCGACGGGAAGGCACGAGCATTGCGGCGACTAGTCGCCCCGGTCCAAAGCGCTGACAAGTCAGCGCACTCCAAAACAACCGACGGCTTTGGCACGCAACAAGCAAGCAAAACGCCCGGAAAAGTATTAAACTCTGGGGAGTTCAAGATGGAAACCAAGAGCTTGCGTCTGTTGATTGTCGATGATGAAGAGGCCGCGCGCTATGGCATGCGCCGCGCGCTGGAGTCGTTCGGCTGCGAGATTGCCGAGGCCGACAGCGCCGAGAAGGCGCGCGCGTTGACGAGCGATTCCAAGTTTGATCTGCTTTTGCTCGACGTGAATCTGCCCGGCATCAGCGGGCTGGATTTTCTGAAAGAGTTACAGAGCGATCCGTCGCACTCGCCGCTGGTAATTATCATCACGGCGCACGGCTCTGAGCGCGTCGCGGTCTCGGCGGTCAAGGGCGGCGCCTACGACTA
>DATGVD010000288.1:0-9968 GCA_035300785.1 Pyrinomonadaceae bacterium
CCCGCTGGTCTGCCCATCGATATCGAGCAAATCAATCACGAATTGCATCGGCGACAGCAAGGTTATGGCCGCGGCGCGCGGATGAAGATCGAGCAGGACCGCGTGGAGATCGTCAGCGGTGTCCGACATGGCTTGACGCTGGGCTCGCCGCTGGCCGTGATGATCGAGAACAAAGACTGGGCCAACTGGGACGATGTGATGTCCCCCGGTGAGCGCGAGCTGGCGCCGGAAAAATCTCGCCGCGTCAAACGCCCGCGTCCCGGTCATGCCGACCTTGCCGGCGGTTTGAAATACGATTTCCGCGATCTGCGTGATGTGCTGGAACGCGCGTCGGCGCGCGAGACGGCGGCGCGCGTGGCCTGCGGAGCGCTGGCCAGACAGTTGCTCGCAAACTTCGGCGTGGAGATTCGCAGTCACGTGATTCAACTCGGCGGCATTCCGGGAAAGCCGCTCGAACTTACTTTCGATCAAATCAAGACGATACCCGAAGACGCGCCGCTGCGCTGCGGTGATAAAGAATTACAGCAACAAATGATCGCATTAATCGATCAGAAGAAGAGCGAAGGCGACACGCTCGGCGGCATCTTCGAAGTCGTGGCGCGGGGCGTGGTGCCGGGTCTGGGTTCGCACACCGCGTGGGATTTGAAACTCGACGGACGTCTGGCGCAAGCTGTGATGTCGATTCCGGCGGTTAAGGCCGTCGCGATTGGCGCGGGCACGGAGGCCAGTGGGCTGCCCGGCTCGGAAGTTCACGACGAAATCGGCTACAACGACGAGACGAAGGAATTCATCCGCGCCACGAATCGCGCCGGCGGATTGGAAGGAGGCGTGACCAACGGCGAAGAGATTCGTGTGCGGGGTCATCTGAAACCCATCTCGACTTTGCGTCGCGCCTTGCGCTCAGTCGACATCGACACGAAACAGGAGGAGCGCGCCGCGTTCGAACGCTCAGACATCACGGTCGTGCCCGCGGCCGGTGTGATTGGCGAAGCTATGGTCGCGCTGGTTCTGGCCCACGCGATGCGCGAAAAGTTTGGGGGCGACAGTCTGGGCGAGATGAAGCGCAACTTTGAAGGCTATCGGGAGCAGTTGCGAGGCTACTAGGCCAGCCACGGATTAACACAGATTTGCACGGATTATTCTTAGGGTTTTAGATCAGTGTCTATCTGTGTGAATCTGTGGCTAATCCGATCTCATAAGGTCAACTGGCGAAACCAAAACGTTGATCGTAAAATCCTATTGAACTAAATCTGATTAAGAGACTTGAGATTTTGGAATGTCTTTATTGAAAATAGTTACCTGGCCGAATCCGATTCTCGAGACGCCGGCTGATCCAGTCACGGAATTTAACGGTGATCTGAAAAAGGTCGTCGAGAACATGTTCGAGACGATGTACTCGGCGCCGGGAGTCGGGCTTGCGGCGGTACAGGTCGGCATGCCGAAGCGTCTGTTTGTGATGGATTGCTCAGGCGGCAAGGATCCGGCGCAGCGCGTCGTCATGATCAACCCGGAAGTGATCAGCATGGAAGGCAAGCAGAATGGCGAAGAGGGCTGTCTTTCCTTCCCGGGTATTTACTTCGGCGTCGAGCGCAACCTGCGCGCGATTGTCCGCGCCCACGACGTCAACGGAAACGAATTCGAACTGGACGGCACCGAGCTCACGGCCCGTTGCATGCTACACGAAACGGACCACTGCGACGGCATAGTCTTTCTCGACAAAATGACGCCGCTCAAGCGTGAGATCGTCAAACGTAAGATCAAGAAATTGCAAAAGGCCGGCGACTGGCCTTCTTGAAAGTTCAGAGTTCAACCTTCAGGTTGCTCATTAACAAGCGCTAAAGCTTGAACTCTGAACCTAAAACTGGAGCAATCATGCCAACTGAATTTCGTAACGAACCGCTTACTGATTTCATCACCGCGGACAACATCAACGCGATGCTCGCGGCGCTCGAGAAGGTGAACAGCCAGCTCGGCCGGGAGTATCCGCTGGTGATTGGCGGCGAACGCATTACGACTGACAGCAAAATTGACAGCATCAATCCCGCCAATCGCACACAGATAGTCGGTCGCTTTAACAAAGCGACGAAGGAACTAGCCAATCGCGCCGTCGAAACTGCCAGCAAGACTTTTGAAACGTGGAAAAGCGTTCCGGCGGAAGAGCGCGCACAGTTGCTCTTTCGCGTGGCCGAACTGATGCGCGCGCGCAAGCATGAGCTGTCGGCCTGGATGATTTATGAGGTTGCGAAAACCTGGCCCGAAGCCGATGGCGACACGGCCGAAGCGATCGACTTCCTCGAGTTCTATGCGCGAGACATGCTGTATTACGGCGCGCCGCAGCCTTTGACCAAACTTGCGGGCGAAGAGAATCGTCTGGAATACATTCCTCTCGGCGTCGGCGCGGTGATTCCGCCGTGGAATTTTCCGCTGGCGATCATGGCCGGGATGACTGCGGCAGCGATCGTCACCGGAAACACAGTAGTCTTGAAACCGTCGTCGGACGCGCCGACAATCGCTTTCAAGTTCTTCGAGCTGTTGGAAGAAGCGGGCATGCCCGCGGGTGTGGTGAATTTCATGACCGGCTCAGGCGCGGAAGTCGGCGACGCCGTCGTCGATCATCCACAGACGCGCTTTATTGCGTTCACCGGCTCGAAGGAAGTTGGCTTGCGCATCAACGAGCGCGCCGCGAAAGTCCACGACGGCCAAATCTGGATCAAGCGCGTGGTCGCTGAGATGGGCGGCAAAGACGCAATTATCGTGGCCGAAGACGCGGACCTCGACGAAGCCGCCACTGGCGTCGTGCAGTCGGCTTTTGGCTACCAGGGACAGAAGTGTTCCGCGTGCTCGCGCGCAATCATCGACGCGCGCGTCTATGATCCGATGATCGAAAAGATCGCCGAGCGCACTGCGAAGATCAAAGTTGGCAATCCGACTGACACCTCCACGACGATGAGCGCCGTCATCAACGAAAAGGCGTTCGCCACCATCAATGGCTACGTCGAGAAAGGCAAAGCCGAGGGCGGCCGCGTGGTCGCCGGTGGCGGGTCAGACGGCGAGCAGGGTTTCTTTATCGAACCAACGGTCATCGCCGACGTGAAAGCCGGCTCGACGATCGAGCAGGAAGAAATCTTCGGACCAGTGCTGGCGGTGATTAAGGCGAATGACTACGACGATGCTCTGCGAATTGCGAACGACACGCAGTTTGGCTTAACCGGTGCGGTCTACTCGACTGATGAAGCGAAGATCGAACGGGCGCGCCGCGAGTTCCACGTCGGCAATCTCTACTTCAATCGCAAATGCACAGGCGCGCTGGTTGGCGTGCATCCGTTTGGCGGCTTCAACATGTCGGGCACCGACTCGAAAGCCGGCGGCCACGATTACCTCTTGCTGTTCATGCAGGCCAAGCTTTCTTCGGCGAAGCTTGGGGCGACGACTAGTAAGAAAGCGGAAGCAGGCACTGCCGTGTGAAGGAATTCCTATCGAGCGAGCGGGGGCAAGCCCACCTTCCTGACCATGAGCTTCTCTCCTTGAGTGTCATTCCTTAACCTTGAAGGGCCTTCAAGGTTTCAGCATAGCAAGGCCTCATAACCTCTCAGGTCAGGAAGGCGGGCTTGCCCCCGCTCTTTCTCTTTACCATAGCAATAAAGTAAATTCCCGGAATGCGCATCGTTTTCATGGGCACGCCGGAATCCGCGGTGCCGTCTCTGCGGCGCCTGCTCGACGATGATCACGAGATCATCGCGGTCTGGACGCAGCCGGACAAACCCGCCGGCCGGGGAAATAAACTGCACCAATCGCCGGTAAAAGAGTTCGCCCTTGGTCACAATCTCACGGTGCATCAGCCGGCTAAGATCAAAACTGAAGAAGCCAAAGCGCTGTTCTTCTCGCACAACGCCGATGCCGCCATCGTTGTCGCTTATGGAAAGATTCTGCCGGCCGAGTTTCTGAATGCGCCGCGACACGGCTGTATCAACGTTCACTTCTCTCTGCTGCCAAAGTATCGCGGCGCGGCGCCGGTTAACTGGGCCATCGTCAACGGGGAAAAAGAAACGGGGGTCACGACGATGAAGATCGTCGAGGAGTTGGATGCCGGGCCGATCCTCTTGCAACACCCGACCCAGATCCACGAGCACGAAACCGCGCCGGAATTGCTAACGCGGCTGGCCGAAATCGGCGCGGACCTGTTGAGTGAAACTCTCAAGCGCTTTGATGGTATTCAGGCCCGGCCACAACAAGACGAAGAAGCGACGCTGGCGCCGTTGCTGAAACGCGAAGACGGTTTGATTGATTGGTCAACCGACGCGTTCGCAATTGAACGGCGCGTGCAAGGGTTTCAGCCGTGGCCGAACGCCTACACGAGCTTCAGGTCGCAGCGATTGATTATTTGGAAAGCGGCGCCGGAATGGATCGAGCAACTCGCCTTTCCGCCTGGCCAAATCATCGAAGCCCGTGGCGATCGGTTAATCATCGCCTGCGGCGATGGCACGGCTTTGCGTGTTTCAGAGTTGCAGACCGAGGGTGGCCGTCGCCTGAGTGCGCGCGATCTCCTGAACGGCATGCATCTGAAAATGGGCGAGTTTCTTGGACCAAGCGGGAGCTAATCAGTCGGGATGAGTTTGACTCTCAATAAGGGAACCATGATCGCTTCTGTCCTCGCCGGCTCGTGGCGGCAGTTCCCTTCACCGCTTGAAATATCGGCCGCACAACTCGAAATCGCCACCCCGGGCATGCTCGCCTCAGGAGCCGCGGCGCTGGCGTGGAAGCGAGTAAGCAAATCAAAGCTTCGCACCGCTTCAGTCGCGAAAGAATTAGAGCAAGCCTATCGTTTGCATGCTCTTCAATCCGCGATTCATGAGCGCGACATTCAAAATGTTCTGGCGCTGCTCAGTCGCGCCGGCATCGATCATGTGCTGGTGAAAGGCTGGGCCATCGCGCGTCTCTACCCGGAATCGGGGTTGCGTCCGTATGGCGATATTGATTTGTGCGTGAATCCAAAACAGTTCGCGGCGGCGCAGGCTGCGCTCAGTAACCAACCAAACCAGCATCGGATCGATTTACATCGAGGCTTCGCCAAATTGGACACGCGATCGTGGGGTGAACTGTACGCGCGTTCGGAATTGCTGAAGATTGAAGACGCCGAAGTGCGAGTCCTCGCTCCGGAAGATCATCTCAGGGCTCTGTGCTTTCATTTCCTGCGCGAAGGAGGGTGGCGCCCGCTGTGGTTGTGCGACATTGCCGTCGTAGTTGAGTCGCGTCCGGAAAACTTTGATTGGGATCTGTTCCTGGGCCCGGATCCAAAACGCCGCGAGTGGTTCGCTTGCTCGATCATGCTGGCGCATCATCTGCTCGAAGCTGATCTGGACGGCGTTCCTGAAGCAATAGCCAGGAGACGTCTGCCGGGTTGGCTGGTCCCTGCGGTCCTGAAAGCCTGGGAAGTGCGCGCGATGCTGCACCGGCACAGCACCCCGATGAAGAACCTATGGCGCAAGCCTACGTACGCGCTGAGGCCGAAGAATCTGCGAACTCACTGGCCGAACGCCATCGAAGGGACGATTGGTCTCAATGGTCCATTCAACGAACTGCCGAGACTGCCTTTTCAGCTTGGAAACTGTGCCGTCAGGGCCATGGATTATTTGCGCCACCTGCCGAGTATGCTGCGCGATGACTCAGCCAGGAGCGGCCGGAAATAACTGTTGACGCTTGATCACGGCTTCGATATTCCTTCGCCCTCACTGAGTACGGCCGCACGGTTTTGTTTCGGACTTTGCGATAGTCCATCGGGAGAACCCGGCAATTAGCGTTTTGATCCGGACGCTTGTCGCCTCAGGCTCTCAATCCAAGCTGAATTCTCTTCCATCGTCGGCCGAAACGCTTCGCGCGGCGCGACGGTTTCCACATGCATGTTGTCGTCGGTGTTGACGATTGCGCCGGCCACGGCGGGCCTAAGCTGAGTTTCGTCGCACACGAACCATGCGGGCAGATCGCCTGGGCTCTTGATGCCCGCGCGCGCCAACTCCGCGCTAATCCTCTGGTCGCTGAATCGCCGATTAATCTGATCGAAGCTAATCGGCGCTCGACTTCCCAGCAGGATCAAATCCTTTCCCTTCGCTGCGCCCTGCACGCGAAACACAGCCACGTGTGGAAAGACTTCATGAAAAGTCGCCAAAACCGATCGCAAACTCTCGGTCGAGAGCTGATAAATTTGCACCCACTGCACGAACACCCCGTCATCTGTCAGGCGCTCGCGGCCCAGCGCAAAAAATTCGCGCGTGAAAAGATTCGCGACGCCAGGCACCCAGGGATGGCTCGGCTCGCTGACGATTAGGTCATAGCGCCGCGGGTTAACGCGGAGATAGTTGCGCGCGTCATCAACGATCAAATGCAGCCGCGGATCTCCCAGCGGCCGGTTGTTGACGTGATTGAAGAAACTTGAAGAGGCTACGGCGGCCGGCTCGATCTCGACGCAATCAACCGATTGAATCGGCGATTGCAGGACTGCCCCCGGAGTCACGCCGGTGGCAAATCCGACGACCAGCGCGTGTTCAAGACGCGGCGCGGCCAGAATCCCAAGCTGGCCCAGGAGAATCTGCGTCGGCATGTCGTCGCCATCCGAAGCGTTCGTGCGGCCGTTGATGGCCACCGACGTGATGCCCCAATCGCGGCGCACTGAGACCGTTGCCGTGCGGCCTTCGGCGAACATCAGGAGCTGGTGATTCTCTGCCCCGCTATTGCGATCGTCTTCGGGAACGTCGCCGCGCGATTTCGCGAGCACGCGCACGAAGCTGTCGTAAGCGCCTACCGACAACGCATTGAGATTGAGCGCCGGCCAGAAAACAAACATCAAGATGATTGCGGCGAAGGCCCCGCCGATTGAAAGGCTGCGCACCACCGCGAGGTCGCCGCGCTCCCGCCGCGGTTGGTAAGCAATTCCCGCGACGACCAGGCAGAGCGAGGCGGCGCAGAAAATTGTGAATCGCGTATTCGTGACGGGAATCAGCAGGAAAGCCGTGACCAATGCGCCGGCGATCGCTCCGACCGTGTTCAGCGCATAACTCTTGCCCACCAGACGCGCGCTTCCTGCCCGCGCCAGCACGAGCGGCATCACCATCCCCATGAACGTAGCGGGCACGAGAATCAACAGCGCGGCCGCGGCGATCTGCAAAGCCAGCAGACCTGTCCACGAGTTGACGCCGAGTCGCAAGCCGATACTAATGAGCAAAGCAGGCACGGCGCTGGCGACGCGTAGACCGATGAACAGAGCCGCCGCAGTGAGAATCTCCAATCCGAAGACCGTGTGCCGAAGCGATCGCGAGTCGCGATTCCTGCTCGCGCTAACCAGATACGCCCCGAGCGCGAGACCGGCGAGAAACAGCGCCAGCACAATGCTGAACGCGTAGGTGCTCGAGCCGATGATCATCGCCAGCACCCTTGACCAAACAATTTGCATGCTGATCGTGACAAACCCCGAGATGACCGCGCAGGTCAGCCAGAACGTCGCGCCTGTCTGAGCGACACTTGCCGGCGTTGAGATTGGTTCCTCATCAACATCCTGGTCCGCGACGGGGTCGAGATTGGTGGCTTTCGCATCGATCAGAAACGCAACTACGCCGATTGCGACATTCGTCGCCGCTGCGATCCAGATCGTTTTTCGGACTCCGAAGTAAGGCAGCAGGAAGAACCCCGCGGCGATAGTGCCGGCGATTGCGCCCGCCAGGTTGCAAGCGTACAGCGTGGTGATCGACGTACCCCGTGGCTTGGCTCGGCCCGCCAGCGCGCCTGCCAGCACTGGGAGTGTCGCGCCCATCAACGCGGTGGGAATCAAGAGAACGGTGGCGGCCAGCGCAAATCGCGCGAAGGCAAATCCGTAAAGGCCCTGATGAAAATGCGGCCACGCCGAGGCATAAACGCGATCGATCAAGCCGAACAGCAATGGTACCGCCAGCGCATAAACGCCAATCGCAATTTCGATCAACGCATATGCCCGCACGGCACGCGCGATGCGCGCGGCTAATCTCGCGGCGATGGCGCTGCCCAGCGCCAGTCCGCCCATGAACGCCGCCAGCACCAAGCCGATCGCCAGCGTCGTCACGCCAAAGACAAGTCCCAGCATGCGCGCCCAAAGCACTTCGTAAATCAAACCGGTCGCGCCTGAGAATGCGAAACAAACGGCGACCAGCTTGAGGGCTCTATTCGAATAGGATCTTGCGGAAATCACAATTCGCGTGGTGTCAGTTGCGGCGTAGTCTCTCTGCGATATGTCAGCCTTCTCTCCATCTCGGGGGCGAGTAGAAGCCGAAAAAGACTCGCGGAGACGCAGAGCGCGCAGAGGTTTCGCAGAGAAGAGCAATCTTTTCTGGCGCTCACAGGTAGATCACGAAGGCGCGCCGCCAAAGCTCGGGTGGAATCGAGCCGCGCGCGGCCGTGGTCAGCACTAAGAGGTAGTTCCCATCCGCCGAATATTCGGGCGATGCCGCCGCGACCAGCAATTCGCGTGGCCACGAGTCCGCGTCGAACGCCTGCGTGGGCGAAACCAAAGCCAGGCGCCGCAGACACGCGTACAGATGTTCCTTGCCCGTGCCGAACCGGCCGCGATCTTCGCCCAACATCAAACGCACCTCGGCGCGCTCATCGATGAAGTGCTTGACCAGCGACGCCGCCTGAATCACGCCGCCTTCAAAGCGAATGCGAAAGTTCTCTTCATCGATGTCTTCGGTCAAACGCGTGTCCAACACCACCGTGGTGCGCCGCTCGTCTTCGGCGGTGAACTCGCGCACGGTCAAACGCCCGGTGCGCGCCGTCGCTTTCCAATCAACGTGACGCGGCTCATCCCGCGGCTGATAGTCGCGGAGCATCAGCAAATCGTGCCCGGCGCCGCGCCGAAACGACGCCGTCTGCCCGGTGTACAGCGGCAGCAGGTGCAGTTCGTCGGCCACCGGTTCGGGTTTGGGATAGACGACGATGTCCACGTCGCGGGCGCGCAGGCGGCGGCGATGACGAAAGAAACCAAAGGGGAACCGGGTCGAAAGCTCGAAGCCGTCCACGCGCACCTGGCCGCGTTTTGGAAAAACTTGTTCGATGCTTTGCTCAGCCGCGGCGCGATGCGGGATGTAAATGAAGTAAGCCAGCGTCCGCTTTTTGAAACGCGGTCGCCTGACCTTTCTTTTCCGCTTTCGTCGCCCTTCGCGCGCCGGTCCACGCGATTCGACCAAAATCGAAAAGGATGGCAGCAGCCGCTTTGTGTTCCTTACCGTGACGATTACTTCTGCGGGCTCGCCGGCAAAGATGTGATCCGGAAACCGCGCTGAGACGGTCAGGTCGCGCAGGGCCGCGCGCGCTGCCACCCACGAAACAAACAGTGTCGAGAGCATGATCGAGAACACCATGAACAGCAGATTGTTTCCGGTGTTCCAGGCGGCGAACGCCACGATGACCAGGATGACCACGAAGATCACACCGCCAGTGGTAACTTCGACAGGGAAACCGCTGTCAGAAATTTCGGCAAACGCCGCGCGCGAGAGCGGCGGCACGACGAGCAAAACGATCAGCACGATGAAGACCAAAGAGGCAATCGCGCCGGTGCTGGCAAGCTGTGGCTCTCCGATGCGGCGCGCGAAAAGCGTCAACAGCGCAGTCGCTAATCCCGCCAGGACCAGGAGCGTGCCCAGGATTGCGCGCCACCAGGAAGAGATAGGATTGCGGATTGCGGATTGCGAATTGCGGATTTCTGTTTTGGCGGCGATTCCGTTATTCACGAGCTTCCCCTTGATCGGCATTTCGAAATTCGCAATTCGAAATTCGCAATTCTTCAGAGCGGGACGCTGATTGTTTTCAGGATTTCATGCAGGACCGTTTCGGCCTCCTCGCTGCGACGCATGGCCGAAGAATAGCGAGAGCTGACCGTGAGGCGATGTGCGAACACGGGAACTACCAGGCGCTTGATGTCGTCGGGAACGCAGTACGCGCGCTCCTCG
>DATGVD010000289.1:0-4319 GCA_035300785.1 Pyrinomonadaceae bacterium
GAACTCGACTTGATTTTCGTCGAGAGGGCTTTTAGAGGGAAGTACGTTATCATTGATTCGAACGTGGGAATCCTTGGCCGTGATGTATTGAACCACGTGGCCCTTCTTCTTGATGGTCCTCGTCTGAGTTGGCGGGAACAGAAGGACTCGTCCAAATAGACCTCTCCTTGCTTGACTGGGTCGCAGCCGCTAAAATCCAAGACGCGAACATCCGGAACCCGCGCGGGGTTTACGCAGTATTAGAATCAACGAATGAAAGAGTGCCCAACCTGTCGCACCTGTTTCTCTGACGACGTCAATCATTGTCCTGACGACGGCGTTGAGACACAGCCGTCGATCATGGGCGAGCCGATTCTCGACGGCCGCTTTCAGCTTGAGAAGCGTCTGGGCCAGGGCGGGATGGGCGTCGTCTTCAAAGCGCGGCACATCTTTCTAAAAACTCAGCACGCCATCAAAATCATTCTCCCGGATTTAGTCGGCAACGATCCTAATCTGGTCACGCGCTTTCGCCAGGAAGCAATGGCCGCCGCCGCGATTCGCCATCAAAACATTATTTCCGTCTCGGATTTCGGCGTGGTGCGGGGCACGATGCCGTTTCTGGTGATGGAGTTCGTGCACGGCAGATCCTTGCAGGACATCATGAGCGAAGAAGGCGCAATGTCGCCGACACGCGCTTTTGAGTTGATGCAGCCGATTTGCGCGGGCATCGCCGCCGCGCACCGCCAAAAGATCGTGCATCGCGATCTCAAGCCGCTGAACGTGATGATTCAGGAAGGCGTGCCGATCAGCGAAGGCTCGAAGATCCTCGACTTCGGCCTGGCTAAGATCAAATCCGGCGAGCTGCTCGGATCGTTTATCGCGGCGCAAACGACGGGCTTGATGGGCTCGCCTTTTTATATGGCGCCGGAGCAGTGGGGCGATGACCCGCCGGATGCGCGCGCGGATGTCTACAGTCTCGGCGTCATGTTCTATCAAATGCTCGCCGGCGAGGTGCCGTTCAAGGGCAGCTCGATTCCATCTATCATGAAGAAGCACATCACGGCCGACGTGCCCACGTTCGCTTCGAAGGGCGTCGAGGTGCCGCCGCAGATCGAAGCGGTCGTGCGCCATGCGCTCGAGAAGGACCCGAAGTATCGCACCCCGTCGGCGGATGAGTTTGCCCGCGAGTTGACCGAGGCCATGCAGTCGGCCAGCGCGGCTTTGAAGCGCACCGGTGACTCGGCCGAAGAGGATCCTTCAAAGACGATCGTCAGCCCGGCCTCGCCCGGGCAATCCACGTTTGGCGTGAAAGGATCGCAGACGGCGTTCGATCCGTTGGCCGGAACCATCAGCAGCCAGTCGTTGCTGGAAGATGACGCGAAGATTCGCGCGGCCCAGGAAGAGCTGGCGCGCGAAGCGGAAGCCCGGCGGCGGCTGGTCGACGACGAGGAGCAGAAACGAAAGAGCGAGGAAGGCGGCCGCGATGAAGAGCGCCGGCACCTGGAAGAGTTGGTGGCCAAACAAACGAAGGTGCTCGAAGACAAGCTCACGCAACTGGCGTCGACGATGTCGCCCAAAGCGACTGGGGTTATCGATCCGGATGCCACGCATGTCCAGGCCGGCGGCGGGGCGACGGTTGGTAATAGCAGCTTTCCCGGAACTTCGGGACAGGCGTTCCCACACATGGACGTCAGTCTGACTCCGGCTAAGAAAAAATCTCTGCTACCGCTCATCCTGGTCGTGTTGGCGGTGCTGGTAATCGGCGGCGGAGTTGGCGGCTATTTGCTGATTCGATCGAGAACATCGACCGCGGGACCGGTGAAGCCGAAGGACCCGAACGGACCCGATGCGCCGGTCAAGCCGGACTTGATTGAAATTTCCGGCGGCACATTTCAGATGGGCCGAAACGACGGGCCCCCGACTGAAGGGCCGGCGCACGCGGTGACGATCGACAATTTCTCGATGGATAAGACTGAAGTAACCAACAAGGAGTACGGGCAGTTTGTGCGCGAGAGCAATCACGCGCCGCCCGAGCCCTGGGGCGGAATCAAACCGCCAGTGGGTCAGGAGCTGCTGCCGGTGGCGAATGTTTCGTATGACGACGCGGTCGCGTTTGCCGAGTGGCGATCGAAACGAGACGGCGTGACTTATCGCTTACCGACTGAAGAGGAGTGGGAATACGCGGCCCGCAACGGCGACAAAGACAATCTCTATCCCTGGGGAAACACCTGGCAGGCAGGCCGCGCGGCTACTCAGGAATCAGGCGTCGGGGCGAGTCAGCCGGTGGGCACGTATGCGCAGGGAATAGATCGCTGGGGCGTCGGGGATCTGGTTGGCAACGTATGGGAGTGGACGTCGTCGAAAGCCTCGCTTTACAAGGGTAACGCGGCGCAGCTTCCGCCCCAGCACAAGGATTGGATCGTAATTCGCGGAGGTTGCTACGCGAGTTCGACCAAGAGCGAGCTGCCGGTCAGCGGGACCCTGCGGACCTGGTTTGCCCCGAATTACAAGAATCAGGTGCTCGGGTTCCGTTTGGTTAAGTCCGGCTCCTGATTTTTGCGCGGCGTACCGGCCCAGCCCGCGACGTCCGCTGTAGACTTGCTTTTCACTGCGGGGATTCCTCACAATCAGTTGCAAGCATGACGGCCAGCACTCGGGCTTGCGGCCAACCAATTTCAGGCGTGCGCCGGCAAGCCGCAAGAGTGCGCCACTTCGATCGGCGAAGACGGAGGAGACAGATGTTCGGATTGGCAAGGCAGGTAAGAGCAAAGAGCAAAGGGCACAGAGCTAAGCGCGTCCTCATACTAATTTTGATTCTGATGTGCGCAGGCGCTGCGCGCGCGCAGGAAACCGGCGGCGATCTGCTCGGAGGCGCGGGTATCTTTCGCCCAAAGAACCCGGAGTCGAAACGCAGCACGACCCGGCCGGTGGCGCGGCCGACGCGACCGAATCCAGCAGAAGTCGAAGCCAGGTTTGAAGACGCGTTGTCTGACGGAAATGATGCGCGCGACGCGCGCAAGTATGCGGCGGCCGAAGCCGCGTACCGAGGCGCGATCAAGTTAAAGCCGCGCGATGCGCGTGGGTCGTACGGGCTGGGGAATGTTTTTGCCGATCAGCAGCGCTGGGACGAAGCCGAGAAAGCTTATCGCGACGCCATCAATGCCAGCCCGGCAAATGTTGAAGCGCTGCTGGCGCTCAGCTTTGTTTTGGTGCAGCCGCGCACCGGAGCCATTAACGCGAAAAGATTTGCCGACGCCGAAGATTTCGCGCACCGCGCCACGAGCTTGCAACCAACGAACGCCGTGGCATTCGACCGGCTGGGCGTGGCGATGGTGGCGCGCGGCATTTTCAATGGTGACGCCGAAGCTGCGTTTCGCCGCGCCCTTGCGTTGGATCCGAACTTTGTAGTGGCGCAAGTTCATCTGGCGCGCGTGCTGCGCCACATGAATCGATTCAGCGAAGCCGACCCGCTCTACAACTCTGCGATCGCGCAGGCCAAAGATGCGCCCACGCTTGTCTTGATCGCCGATGCGATGCAATCCGAGCAACGCTGGAATGATTCCGAACCGGTCTTGCGCCGGGCGCTGGAGTTGGATCCAAAGAATCCGGGCGCTTTGTTTTTGCTGGGCCGCGTGATGACGGTGAATAAGCGATACGCGGAAGCAGAAAGTGCATTCAAACGCGCCGGCGAAATAAACCCGAAAAGTTTTCAGGTGCAAAACCTTTTGGGCCGGGCGTATCTTGGACTCGAGCGTTATGATGACGCCTTCAAAACTTACGAACGCGCGGCGGAACTCGCTTCCGACGGGGATCGCAGACAGCTCGGCGGGAGTTTCGGCTTTGGCGGAGTCGGCGATGGCTTTGTGAAGGCCGGCCGAAGTCGCGACGCGGTGCGCGCCTACGATCGAGCTTTGCAACTTGATCCGAACAACTCTGACGTTCAGCAAAAGGCCGCTGCGGCGCGGGCCAAGAGTCCGCAATAACCGAGGCCGCGTCGCGCTGCTCCCGGCGATTTGCGATTTATTAATCGAGAGAACTCAGATGAAACGCTGTCCCAAATGTAATCGCACTTATACGACTGACACGCAGAAGTTCTGCACCCACGATGGCGGAATTCTGGTGGTGGTGGACAGTCCGCAGGCGGACACGATGCGCATCGACTCTGCCCAGCTTGACGCGCCCACGAAAGCAATATCGCGCGAGCTGGTTCCTGACAGCGCCGAGAAATTCGATCCTTATAAGACGACGATCGGGCAGCCGCCGCCGGCAAGCGGGGGGACTACGGGACCGCGCGGTCGGATCACGCAGGACTTGACGCCGGTTGAGGTGGCGCCTCCGCC
>DATGVD010000290.1:0-4388 GCA_035300785.1 Pyrinomonadaceae bacterium
CAATTCGGCCGCCCCGGCTGGCAGGTTAGCGAGATTGGTTACGGGATGTGGGGTATGGGTGGCGGCTGGTCAAACTCAGATGACCAGCAGTCGCTTGAGTCCCTGCAAGCCGCGGTCAATCATGGCTGCAATTTCTTTGACACCGCGTACGCTTACGGTGAAGGCCACAGCGAGAAGTTGCTCGGCCAAACTGTGCGCACCAATGGCGGCAAGCGGCTTTACACCGCGACGAAGGTCCCGCCGATGAATAAGCAGTGGCCGGCGCGGCCAGAGTCTACTTTGGACGAATCCTACCCGCCGGATCACATTGAAGAGTATGTCCACCGCAGTCTGAGAAACGCCGATCTACAAAGCTTCGATCTGATTCAGTTTCACACCTGGAACGATGATTGGCTGGGCGATGATCGCTGGCTCTACAAGCTCGACGACCTGCGCAGCCAAAAGCTCATCAACGCGATCGGCATCAGCCTGAATCGATGGGAACCATGGAACGGGGTGCGTGCAGTCAGGACCGGACAGATCGATTCGGTGCAGGTCATCTATAACATCTTCGATCAGAATCCCGAGGACGATTTGTTTCCCGCTTGTGAAGAGATGAAGGTGGCCGTGATTGCGCGGGTGCCGTTTGATGAAGGCACGCTGACGGGCACGCTCACCAAAGAAAGCAGTTGGCCCGAAGGTGATTGGCGCAACACTTACTTTGTCCCGGATAATTTGATTCCAAGCGTTGAGCGCGCCGAAGCTTTGAAAGAAACTCTGCGCCAGTGGAATGACGAGCATTCATCGGCGATCACGCTGCCCGAGTTGGCTCTGCGCTTCATTCTCACCAACCCAATTGTCAGCACGATCATTCCCGGGATGCGCAAGTTATCGCACGTCAAATCAAACATCGCCGCCAGCGATGCCGGTCCGCTGCCTGCGGAGTTGTACGAACAATTGAAAGAACATCGCTGGGTGCGCAAACCCACTCCGTGGTCGCAGTGAGAGGCGCAACATTGTGTCGGGGCTAAGCGTTCGAAAAACTATTCCTTGTTTCGCAAGGATCAATTACCTTTTGCTATAGTGTGGCGACATGGCCATCCCACAAACCTTTGACGAAGCCTTCGCGCGAGTCAAACAACTCGTCTCGACCTTCTCGGACAATGAAAGCAAGTATCTTGCGCCAAGTTATTCCGAAGCGCAGGCCCGTTTAGATTTCATTGACAAGTTTTGGATTGCGTTGGGTTGGATCGAATCGTACAACTCGTGGATCAGATGCTCGAAGCCAAGAAGCAGCTCGCGTCCGCGCGGACTGAGCGCAACAAGAACTTCTATGAAAGCAAATGCGCTACGACCTCACGCCCGAAGAGATCGCCATCGTTGAGGGGGGCACGCCTTGAACTACGAACTTACAAAGCACGCGCGTGATGTGTTAGAGGAACGAGAGATTGCCTTGGAGTGGATGGAACGAGTCCTGGCGATCCAGCGCTGATCGAACGAAGCGCGACGCAGCCTGAGTTGGAGAATCGATTCGCAAAGATCGCGGAGTTCGGTGACCGCGTGCTGCGCGTGGTGGTGACACGCAGGTTGTTCCCGAACGGGTAGTCAGCGTATATTTTGATCGAAGAATGAAAGGCAAACTATGAAGCTCAAAGTTGACCATGAAGCGGACGCTCTTTACCTGAGACTGGACGACTCGAGAATTGTAGAGTCTGAGGAGGTCTCTCCTGGCGTAGTATTGGATTACAACGAGCAGGAGCAAGTGGTCGGCGTAGAGATCCTCGGCATTTCTAAACGTGCGCCCAACCTCAACACGCGCGAATTACAATTCCAGACAGTCTAGCCGATTAACCTGGATCTTCTACGAAAGCAAGTGCGCCACGCTCGACCGTCAGATCGACAGTCTCGTCTATGAACTGTACGACCTCACGCCCGAAGAAATTGCAATCATCGAAGGCTCGGGGCAGTAGCCCGACCGTGAGGGAGGGCGTAAACGTACGCCCTTGCTTACGCGCGGGCTAGTGCCCCGCTGTCTAGCCTCATCCTGGTAAGTCAGATAGAATCCCCGCCGAAATGTACAATCACGCATCGGCTATCGCCGGTGGTACCGACAGCAGGACGATTATTCATGGGAGATGATCAAGAGTCAGAATCCAAGATCGACGATCTAACTCCGGAAGTCGGGGCCGCGACTGACGTGGCGCCTCTCGGGCGCGCGGAGACAAAGCCGGCGCACGAACTGACTGCCGCGGAAGACAGCCACCCGGTCGACTGGAGCCGCGTTACTCAATTGCCCGAGTTCCGCGCGATGGTGCGTGCCAAGCTGCGGTTCATCATTCCCGCCGTCATCTTCTTTGTCGTTTATTATTTCGCGCTGCCGGTGCTGGTCGGTTATGCGCCGGGCCTGATGTCGAAACGCGTGATCGGAGTGGTGAACATCGCCTACCTGTTTGCGCTGTCGCAGTTCTTCATGGCCTGGATCATCGCGGCGCTCTATCTGCGAGCCGCGGCCCGATTCGACAAGATGGAACACAAGGTAATCGAGAAAGCTGAAAGTGAACTTAGATCACAGCGGGATCACAAAGGATGACAATGGCCCTCGCGATGTTCCTTTTCTTTGTCGGCATCACGCTGCTGATCACCTACTGGGCGGCGCGGCGCACGAGCGGCGCGAGCGCCTTTTTTGCGGCCAATCGTCAAATCAAAGGATGGCAAAACGGTTTTGCGGTCGCCGGCGACTACATGAGCGCGGCATCGTTCCTGGGCATCGCGGGCATCATCGCGTTCCAGGGCTACGACGGATTCATGTATTCCGTCGGGTGGCTGGTTGCATACCTGACTGTGCTCTTGATCGTTGCTGAACCTTTGCGCAATGCCGGGAAATATACGATGGCCGACGTGCTGGCTTATCGGCTTAGTGCCCGGCCCGTGCGCGCAATGGCCTCGCTCAGCACGATCACTGTCAGCATCTTCTACATGATTGCTCAGATGGTCGGCGCGGGCGCGCTGGTCGCTTTGCTGCTCAAGAATTCCGGCATCAGTTATCGCACAGCGGTCATTGGTGTTGGGGTGTTGATGATCGTCTATGTGGTTTTTGGCGGAATGCTGGCGACCACCTGGGTACAGATCATCAAGGCCATGCTGTTGATGGGCGGCACAATCCTTTTGAGCATTCTGGTGCTGGCGCATTTTGGTTTCAGCTTCCCCAATTTCTTCAATGCGATTGGTCACGTGGTTTATCACGAGAAAGGCGTCGAAGTTGTAAAGGATTTTCTGCAACCCGGGTTAAGGTTCAAACCCCCATACGGCGCGCTCGATTTGATCTCGCTGGGGATGGCGCTGATCTTTGGCACCGCCGGACTGCCGCACATCCTGGTGCGCTTTTATACCGTGCCGGATGCCAAGACCGCACGCATCAGCGTGGTGTGGGCGATGGGATTGATTGGCACGTTTTACATTCTGACGACGTTTCTGGGTTTTGGCGCGGCTACGATTGTCGGACGTGACAAGATCGCCACGAGCGGCGGCACGAACATGAGCGCGCCTTTGCTGGCGCAATCGCTCGGCGGCGATTTCTTCTTTGCGTTCATTGCGGCCATTGCCTTCGCGACTATCCTGGCCGTGGTCGCAGGTTTGACGATTAGCGCTTCGACTTCTTTTGCGCACGATTTTTACACGAACGTCGTACACCGCGGCAGCGAGCGCAAGCCGGGAGAAGAAGTACGCGTCGCCCGCGTCACAGCGTTTGTCGTCGGCGCAGTCGCGATGGCCATCGCAATCCTGCTGGGTCCCAACGCGAACGTGGCGTTTCTGGTCGCGTTGGCTTTTGCGGTTGCCGCCTCGGCGAATCTGCCGGTGATCGTCCTGTCTTTGTTCTGGAAACGCTTTACGACGCGCGGCGCTGTGTGTGGGTTGGGCACAGGTTTGGTGGCGTCGATCCTGCTGATTATCATCGGCCCGAGCATCATGGGAGTCGATGCGCCCGGCGCGACCACCGCTGCTCACCTGATTCAATCAAGACCTATCTTCCCGCTCGAGAATCCAGGGATAGTCAGCATTCCGCTGGGATTCGTGGGGGCTGTGCTGGGCACTTTGCTGGGAAGGGAACCAGCGGCTGCGGCAAAGTATGATGAGTTGTTGGTGCGGGCGTCTACCGGCATCGGCGCCGAAAAAGCGAGTGGGCATTGAGGGGCTGATGAGTTTGAAAGAGTGGCACGGGCGTCCAGCACAGTGAAATCACGCGCAAGATGCGCGTGCCACAGGCATTGAAGAAGAGGAGAGCAAATATGTCGCGACTTATTTCCGCCACGGTGTTACTGGTATTTGTCTTTGCGGGTTTAACTGCCGCGCAGGATCGCGCAAGCTTCACTGTTGGCACGGCGACGGCAGCGCGCGGCCAGAAGGCCACG
>DATGVD010000291.1:0-6335 GCA_035300785.1 Pyrinomonadaceae bacterium
GTTCTCTGTTCTGGCGATAAAAGCTAAGAAACCTTATGTTGGATTCAGCTAGGCGGTGATCGTCATTTCCGAGCTTTTTCTAATAGACGCTCACATAACAGCGAAGACTACATAAGGCGTCTTATGTTAAGCACAACATAAGATCACATCGAACTCGCGCAGCGCGTAGCTCTTCATGCCGTAAGGACTCTTCGGATCGACCTGGTTCCATTCCATGTAGCTCTCGATGCCTTTAATCATTGTGCGCGAACCTTCCAGATAGCCGAGCCAGTTCAGGGCGTGCGTCGCGCGCAGCGCCTTGGCGTCTTTTTTGATAAAGGCCTGGAAGATGCTGTCGATATGCGCGCGAATAGCTTCGCGATCGGCCGCGCGATCGTCCTGAGCATGAACGGCAAAGGGCAAAGCGCTAAGAGCAAGAAGAAGAATACAGGAGCCGCGAGTCCGCAAAGTCATAGATGTAAGCCTCCGAATGAGTTGTTGCGAAGATTAATACCACTAGAAGAAAGCTAATGGAAGATTTGGGAGCCTGAATTGCGGTAAAGAAGCAGGCGGACGGAACGTGGGAGTGTTGCCGACATTTGGAATTCCGACATTCCAATACCGGCACCGGCGGCTCCGGAGAAAAAGTAGCGACCTTAAATTAAAGGCGATCGCCTGCCCCACCTCGCGTTGCCGTAAGAGTGACGCAGGCGTCCGCTTGAATTTGTGTCAACGAGCTAACTAGTGGGCCTGGAGAACCGACAGGATATTTCCCGCCGGATCTTTGAACCACGCGATCGTGGGACCGCCGTCGCGGTGAATTCCCTTCTGATCCGTTTTTATTTCGCCTTCATACTGCTCAAAGCTCACGCCTTTCTGCCGCAACTGATCGACCGCGGTCTCGATGTCGTCAACCTGAAAATTCAGGACCGTAAAAGTCGCCGGTTTATGATTCGGCTTCGGATAGAGGAAGATGCTTTGCTGTCCCGGATGTAGCTCCAATCCTTCCTTCGACTCTTTGACTTTAAGTCCCAAAGTCTGGCCATAGAACTGCTTCGCTTTTTGCAGATCGTCAACCGAGAAACTTGAAAACGCTTTGTTGGTTTCTAACATAAAAATTGCCTCCCGAAGTTTGATAACCGATTGATGAACAAAGTTCATCCGGTTGCCATTACAATTTAATTCTGGATTTGTTGCGGGCCAGAAGTTCCGTTAACTGAGCGAACTTCTTTCAGCCTGTCACTTCAGCCATCAATCGTATTGCATCGAGGAGCCAAGGTTGTCTCGCTCGCAATCCGGGTTGAAGCTTTGATGGTTAACGAGATGTGGTTTAGGCACTTGGATCACAACCGTAGTCGATCAGCGTCGAGAAACGATCTGAGCCGTGATCAAGCGCGATATCACGGCGTCCGTAATCAAAGTGCACTGTTGACATGAGCAGTGTTGCTTGTTCATCGACAAGTCTCATCGTCAGCGGGCCTGAGTAGCTGATCGCCGGCGCGAGTTCCGAAAGCATGTAGTGTCTGCACGCAAAGCCGGCGACAGAGCCCAACGGAATTCGCGTGAGCAAACCGGAAGACGTGAACAACTCGAGTGAGGGTCGGCCTTCGACTCCTTTGTCGTCAATATTCATCACTGCGACAAACTCGTCGAACAACTGTTGCTTACCGCGCCGCTCCAGGCGCGCTCCGGAAGTGATGTAATCCGTCGCGATTCCGCCACGTTGCTTCGGCTTTTGATAGCCGCGCGCGGCGCGCAGGCCGGGCCGGAAGTGGGTAAACGCGTGCGCTCCCCACTCGGGCACGCGCACTTCCATCTTCATCAGCGTGTGCGTGCTGTCCGGACTGATGGCCAAAGAAATGCCGCCTGAGAAATTCTCTTTAACATTCAACCGCGCAAAATCAAGCGTGCAACTTTGGTCTGCGGGCAAACGAATTACTCCTTGCTTGAACTGCGAAGCCGGCAGCACCGAGGCCAATTTCGGATCTGCGTTCGCGTCCCAGCGAACAGCGCCTTCAGCATCGGTCACAAACGGATAAAGCCACTGCACCTGTTCGAGCGGCAGACCGGTGCTCAGGAAGCAACGCGATTCGAGAGAAATTGAACCCACTCGTTTGGCGCGAAACACGAGGGGCGAGTAAAGAACATTCTTCGCTTTGAACTTTCCGTTCGCATCAAACGGCAGCGTCTCTGGTTTTGGTGTGAAAAAGTTTTGATGAATCGGATGGTCGATGCTGAAGCGCGGACGGTTCGCCTGCTTGATTAGAAGGTAGGCGAAACTCTTCAGACTGTGTGCATCGTTAGTTATCGCCACCAGCCCACCACCTGACAACGCGGGCGCTTCGAGCTTAATGTCTTTACTGAACGCTTCGCCTGCGTTACTGGTGAAGCTGCCGGAGTTTAGACTCAAAAGCAGAGACGAATATGGGTTGAGATCAAAACGCTTCGTTGTGATCTTTGCTCCATTCTGATCAAACAGATTGATTTCGCCCGCGCTTCGGCCACCGTACGGATTGAAAAGCGACAATGTGCAAATATATTCAGCGAGCGGCGGAAACGGCATTGAGTAATAAAAACTCTCCGCGCGTTGCCACTGCAACGGATCAGGATTGGCGTGCACGTTGTCAAAAGAGTTCTCAGTTTGCCAGCGAAGAAACGCCGAGCTAAAGAGGTCGCTGGCGTGCATCGGCTCGGGACCGCGCGGCTGCAAGCGGATTTTCATTCCACCCCAGAAGTTTTCCGCGCCACCGATGAGGTCTCGCGCATCGATGGTCGTTGTGCGCATCGCGGGCACCGTCATTCTTCGAGCCACACCGTTCGAGCCAATGGCCTTTCCCACTGCATCGTAAAGATAGATTTCGTAATTGGTCCCGTACGCATCACCTTCGTAGCCACGTTGGCCGGAAAAAGTGTCAGAGGTCAAAACGATGTTCGTGTGAATTCCCAGCTGATCGTCTTCGACCACGAAGGGCGCGCAGACGTCCAGCCAACAGGAACCGGTCCCCGCGGGTGGATGTTGCGAGGAGTGTAGGAGCGATTCGTTATCGCGAATTAATCGTTGGAAAGGAGTGAGCGGCGTGGTTGCATAGGCCGCGACTGACCCGGACATCAGTGAAAGAAATTTTCGCCGATCAAATGACCACATGGTTGTATTTCCACGAGCGGTTACTGACGATTTCCCGAAGGGAAAATGATCCTATCTCAAAAAGAAGAAAGGCGAAACGCCAGAAGTCAGCCTTGATGACGCTTTCGCTCTCCAAATATATTACGGCGACACTGTCGCGCTGCGGGCCGGGAGAACCTTGATCGCGACCTCATTACCTGATTGTCGTGATTCAGAAGCGATCCTTGAGTGGCTGAAAATAAATTTACCGACTCCGAAAGTAGCGTGCTTCGCTTACGCCGACTATTTCTTTTTGTGCTTGGCGTGCCAGGCTATGAGTATTGCGGCCTCGCGGTCCGCGGAAATCCCTGCGCGTAAGTGTGCCTGTCTTTCCGCTGGTTGCTTTCTGAACCATTCGAGCGTGGCTTGCGCAGTGTCCCCGACTGATCGGAAAGTAATCCCCTCACTGACCGCTCTCTTGTTGCTGAGCTGAGTAAACCCCATCTCCGGCCCTCTTGGCGCGGACCAGACGGGCATGTCGTACCACGGATGAATGCCCTGCGCCAAAAGAAATTCCACATCCATCCAGGTGAACCGAGCATTGGACTTCGTCACCGTTTTAATATCATCAAGCATCTTCCCCATTGTCAGTACGTAATTGGGGCCGGTCGCGTTAAAGATCCCGGTAGTCCCCTGCTCGACCATTCGGATCGTCCATTCAGCCAAGTCGCGTGCGTCGATGAACTGCACCGTGTCTTTCTCAGCCTCGCCAGGAGCCAGGACTTCGCCACCGCGCGCGACACGCGCCGCCCAATAGGTGAAGCGATCGGATTCATCGCCGGGCCCTACAATCAGACCGGGACGAATGATGAGAGACTTGTCAGGAAACCATTTCTGCGTTTCCCTTTCGGAAACTACTTTGAGCGGCGCGTAGAGTCGCTGCATGGATGCGCGCAAAGTTTCGATCGTCTCCTTCATGGGATCCGGACCTTGATAAACGCCCAACGGCCCGTTCTCATCCATTCCGGGTTTGCTGTTGTCTGAGTACACCGAAGTAGTCGAAATGAAGACATAGCGATCCACGTTCCCTTTCAGGATTTGCGCTGCATCACGCACCCAAACGGGAAGGGTTGTGGGGTTATCGATAACCGCGTCCCACTTCCTGCCTTTGAGCGCGTCCAATTGACCATTACGATCGCCGATCAATTGCTCGGCTTCTTTCGGCAGTTCTCCCGGATGCGTCCGGCCTCGATTGAACACGGTCACTTTGTGGCCGCGATTTAGTGCGTACCGAACCTGGAAAGGACCGGTGAAACCAGTGCCGCCGAGAATCAGAATTCGTAGAGGCTTTATATCCATGCCGGTTGATCCGGCGGATTTCATAAGTGCGGATGCCCCGGGCACTAAGCCTAAGCCGACGCTTCCACCCGCGAGGGCTGATAGCTTGAGAAAGTTCCTTCTGCTGGTCGACATTCGCTTTGTCTCCCCAGTGCGGATTACTCGCGTTGACTATGACATTGGAAGTAAGTACGCGCAAGAGCGGTTGCTTGGGAAAAAAGAACTTGAAGGCTTCTGGAACTGGCGGCTGTGTGATAAAGAGAGCCAGTGTGATAAACAGATCCACTACCCAACGAAGGAGCGATATGAATCCGTATGATGAACTTGTCGCGGCATTATTTCGCCGCGTTGCGGCTTGCCGAAATCCAAAAACGACGAGGTTTCTGGGCCGATGGCGCGGGGCGGGGTCCCCAGCCGAGCATCTCGACCGGGGTGCGAGACTATTACATGACGCACCATTGGCGCACTGTCGCCCGCTCGCGGCCTTGAACAAAAATACTTTCTTTTTCCGGGGGCGCGCGCTACGACCACCCCACGCGGGCTGCGCGCGGGGACCCCGGTTCGCGCCTACCCCCGGCTACTATCGGTCACGGCGGCGCCGTGAAATTTACCTCCTCTTGATCGTGAACTTGCTAAAGCTGACGCCTAGTTCAAAACCGGTTCCGTGTCCGCTAAGGGCCAGCGAGACCTCGCCTTTGGTCATGGCGTGAGCTTCACCGGACTTTACTGCTCCGGCGGAGGCCGAGGCGGCGCCATACGAGCCGAACAGCTCACTGATATTGGATACCGAGGAAAACTTACCGTGTCCGTCTTTTACTTGCGACTTGCCAGCCGTCAGACCGCCGCCTTTGGCCTCGATCATGACCGATGCCTTTTGCCCGTTGTCGCAGGTAATTGTGCCGTTCCCCTTGGCCGTCTTGTAAAAGGCGGACCAACCCTTGAGGGTAAACCGCATTTCACAGACTGTCTTGGCAGGAGGGCTTGTCAGCGCAAGCATATCGGGCCCGGTCAGTTGATTCCCGCGATCGCTGATTGCCAGCGAGAACGGAGTGGACAAAAGAGTCGCCGCGAGCAGCGCGGCGCCCACAGTTAACGATAACTTCTTCATAACGGTTCTCCTTTCGCTTACGAGGTCATATAACTCTATCGCAAACCCCCGTCGCCCGTCACTATTCGCACGGCGCCTTCACCAACGGAAATCATTTTCACCATGCTGCTCGGCAAGCTAATATATGCCGACCCAAACTGAGGAGCAATTAATCATGCCCTTCGCGAAAATCATTTTAGTCATTCTGATCACTCTTAGCACCGGCAGCATGGCTTCTGAACAAACGATACGGATCGTGATCGCCGCGAGCACCGTGCTCGATGGCCAGGGCCGCGTGCTGCACAACACGCGCATCGTGATCGAGGGCTCAAAGATCGTGGCGATCGATCCAAAGGCCGAGCCCGTCGACTACGATCTGCGCGGACTGACAGTGCTGCCGGGCTGGATTGACGCGCACGTGCACATTACCTGGAGCTTCGGCAGGGATGGGAAGAATGCGGGTGCGGGATCATCAACGCAGGAGGCCGCGTACGAGTCGGCCGCGAATGCGTGGGTGACGCTCATGGCGGGCTTTACGACGGTGCAGAGCGTGGGCAGTGCCACCGACATCCCCTTGCGCGACGCCATTGCAAAAGGCAGGTTCCCCGGCCCGCGCATCCTGACGGCCGTCGAGCCTCTCATTGGTCGAGGCGATCAGAGCGGGACCCCGGATGAAATCCGCGCTTTTGTGCGCAAGCAGAAAGAGGCCGGCGCGGACTTGATCAAAATCTTCGCGGCCGGAGGCCCAAGCCGACCAGCGATGACGCTTTCACAGGAGCAACTGAACGCGGCTTGCGATGAAGCGAAGAAGCTGGGCCTGCACACGCT
>DATGVD010000292.1:0-7191 GCA_035300785.1 Pyrinomonadaceae bacterium
TCCGCCGATAGCGCCTGGTTGGCAAAGCTCATGTCCATGACGCTGGCCGGATGACCTTCGGCAGCCGCGAGATTAATTAGCCGGCCTTCGCCGAGAACGATAATCCGATGGCTTTTGCTGAGTTTGTATTCCTCAACAAACGGTCGCAGTTGTTCAACTGGCGCGGACATCTGTCGCAAAGCAACCAGGTTAAGCTCGAGATCGAAATGGCCGCTATTACAGACGATGGCTCCGTCCTTCATCTTCGCAAAATGATCCCCATCGATCACGTGACGATTTCCGGTCACGGTAACGAAGATGTCGCCGATGGATGCGGCAGAGGCAATCGGCATAACTCTGAATCCGTCCATCACTGCTTCGACTGCTTTGATGGGATCGATCTCGGTGACGATCACATTCGCGCCCATGCCGCGCGCGCGCAACGCCACGCCTTTGCCGCACCAGCCGTAACCGACTACGACCAGGTTGCGGCCCGCCAGCAAAATGTTCGTCGCGCGAATGATGCCGTCGAGGGTGGACTGACCGGTGCCGTAACGATTGTCAAAGAAATGTTTGGTTTGCGCGTTGTTAACGGCGATAGATGGAAACGTGAGCACGCCGGCCTTGTGCATCGCCTCGAGCCGGACTATGCCCGTAGTTGTTTCTTCAGTACTGCCAACAATCTTCCCGGCCAGCTCCGGCCTTTCCTTTATTAGCGTGGCCACGACATCTGAGCCGTCGTCGATGATGATGTCCGGCGCAAAATCGAGGGCCGTCTGCACATGCCGGCGATAGGTGTCCGTGGTTTCACCCTTCATGGCGAACACCGGAATGCCACAATCGGCGACCAGCGAAGCGGCGACGTCGTCCTGAGTCGAAAGGGGATTGGAAGCGATCAGCAAAGAGTCAGCCCCGCCGGCTTGCAGCGCGCGAGCCAGGTTGGCTGTTTCAGTCGTGATGTGCGCGCAGGCGACCAGTCGCACGCCTTTCAAAGGTTGCTCAGTCTTGAATCGCTCTCGGATCAGACGCAGCACCGGCATCTCGCGCTCGGACCAATCGATGCGGCGTTTTCCCTGAGGCGCCAGCGAGATATCTTTTATGTCAGATTCAATAGCAGGCATTGCTGTACTCATTAGTTATCATTCCTTTTAGTTTGAATAGTTTGGACTTCCGCTTTTGGCTCGTGTAAGAACCGCGAGCGGTAGCGACCGGATCAAATCGCTCACCTTGCAAAGAACGTGATAGTGCGTCTGGTTTTGCCTTCAAACGCGAGTGGCAGATCCGGTCGCTACCGCTCGCGGCTCTGACACGGTCGTCACACGCCTGCGGCAGCTCGCAGCGCTTCAGCCTTGTCGGTCAGCTCCCAGGTGAATCCATCTCCGGTGCGACCAAAGTGGCCATAGGAGGCAGTCGCCTTGTAAATCGGGCGCCGCAAGTTGAGTTCATCGATGATTTCTCTGGGGGTCAACTGAAAGTGTTCGCGGACAAGTTTGGAAAGCTTCGCCTCGCTGATTCGCCCAGTGCCGCGGGTATCAATTCGGACCGACACCGGCTCGGCGACGCCGATGGCGTACGCGAGCTGCACTTCGCATTGATCAGCCAGGCCTCCGGCCACGATGTTCTTCGCGATGTAGCGAGCCATGTAAGCAGCAGAGCGATCGACTTTGGTCGGATCCTTGCCAGAGAACGCGCCGCCACCGTGCGGCGCATAACCGCCATAGGTATCGACGATAATTTTGCGGCCGGTTAATCCTGAATCGCCCTGGGGACCGCCCGTTACAAAGCGGCCCGTGGGATTGATGTGATACTTGGTTTCATCATCGAGCAAATCGCCCGGCACAGTGTGTCTGATAACGTGTTCGCGAATTTCTGCGCGCAGCTGATCGTTGGTTACTTCCGGCGCATGTTGCGAGGAGATGACTACCGCATCGACCCTGAACGGGCGGCCATCGCGGTACTCAACGGTGACCTGTGACTTGCCATCCGGCCTGAGATAGGGAAGCTGGCCTGACTTGCGTACTTCTGAAAGCCTCAGAGCCAAACGATGGGCCAATTGAATCGGCAAAGGCATCAGCTCCGGCGTCTCGTTGCAGGCGAAGCCGAACATCAAACCCTGATCACCGGCGCCGCCAGGGTCCACGCCCATCGCGATATCCGGTGACTGCCGGTGTATTGCCGAAAGCACGCTGCAAGTGTCGCAATCAAATCCGTACTTGGCCCGGTCGTAGCCGATCTCACGAATGGCCTCGCGCGCTACCTGGGCATAGTCGACCATTGCTTTCGTCGTAATCTCGCCGGCTACTATGACCATGCCGGTCGTTAAAAGCGTCTCGCACGCGACGCGTGAGTTTGGGTCCTGCGTCAAAGCTGCATCAAGAATAGCGTCAGAAATCTGGTCAGCTATTTTGTCCGGGTGTCCCTCGGTCACTGACTCAGAAGTAAACAAAACTCCGTTATGGTTATCCAACTCGAACTCCTTCCACTAAAACCAAACTCTGTTGTTAGGGAAATGAAATTTAAAGACCGCGTACGATAGCAGCCATTTTAAAGGGGTGTCAAGCGCACCGCACCCACTTGTCTAACATAATATGTATTATCAGACGCACTGAATGTAGATATGGGGTTGGTGAGAGGGGCGCGTTGCTCACGTTCCCTCCCCGTACAGGAGGAGAGCCTATTGACTCGTTTTAGGCTTCGACCACAGAACGTAGTTTTTAAATACATAGACCCACGGTACGACGATAATAAGCACGGGGGCCCACACGAAAATGTGGGCCATCTCGTCAGCGGGTGAGCCCGCGAGTGCGCCAGCGCGCCACAAGGGATAAGCGACTACGACGAGCCAGAGCGTCTTGTAGAAGATCATGAAGATCACGATCGGTAGCCATCTTAGGGGTCGCAAGAGTCCAAAGATGGACAGGGTCGGGTATGCTGCCCAGACGGAGAATGCTACGGCCCTGGTATGGTCCCACGGACCCTGGTGGTTGATGATCGTCGACCAAGTCTGCAAACCCACGCCAACGAACATAAGGAAATAGAGCAGTCTCAGGAGGTAAATGTTTATCGGGCGAACGCCCTCGTATTTTAGATAGTTCGGCGTGAAGATATATTTGATGAATGACATATGCAGGATTTACGCGCGGATTGGGGAAGATGTTCCAGGTTCCCGATAACAGTAGAACTGGTTCAGTTGACTCAATGCACTGTCAGTCAATGTAACGCGCGGTGCAGAAGACGCCCTTAGCCGCCTTCAGGCGGCTTGCCCGCAGGGTTCTTAGACCAGCCGTTTTTACGGCTGGGTCAGATTATGAACGAATCCAAAAGGCCGTTTCAACGGCCTTACCAGTGATTGCTAAAGCACTCGCACTTGAAGCGCCCTAAAGCGCGCTCATGAAGAGTTGCATTATCTCACCCAGCGCTAAAAAGCGCTGGTCTAGCAACCCTGCGGGAAAGCCATCTAAAGATGGCTGATAGTGACGCATGCTATCCGTCTTCAATCTGAACCAGCACTGTAGCAGTAGAAAGGTTGCGTGCTTAAAACAGCGATCTTGAAAGTGAGCTTGGGTTGACGAACCTTGTCGGCGTCGCCTAGAGTGCACTGCTCGGGCAGAAGTATCGGGGGATGAGTCAGGATGCCTGTTAGAGTCGAAAATCAATACGAAGGTAAGCTACCGCGGAACACGCTGGTGAACGTGGAAAGCGCGCTGGCGAGCGTACCGCGCGAGCACTTACGCGGGATCGAGCGGCTGCGTATTGTCAGTGTGATTACTGATCCCCGGGCAAAGGTCGCGGCTAAAGGAACTGAGTTACCGGGTCTCTATCATCCTCGTCAGGGCGTGCAGGGCGCCTGGTTCGAAGTGGCGATAACTCCCCTCGTGTCGGCAAACAAACCTTTCCACAAGCGCATCATTCCTCGTCTTTCATTCAAGGGCAATCTGTCGGCGGTAATCTTCTCGCTGGTTGGGCAGCACTACCACCTGACCCTGCGGCATTCAGTAAAGCGGGGATCGGTCGAACCGGCCGTGCGGTCGTACGTGGAAAAGCAATTGAAAGCCTGGAACGAGCAGCAGCACAAAATTCGCGCCAAACTTTTCAAGCCCCTGCAGCCGACGCTCGAAAGATGGAGTCGTTCGCTGGCTAAACGCGCAGCCGCAGAAAAGAAGAGGAAAGGTTAAGTGGAATCCGGGTTGAGGTAGAATCCGGGTTGAGAGTTCAAGCTTTAGCTTGCTTGCTTTCATCAGCGACAAACCGAAAGTTTGAACTCTCAACACCGTCAAGTGGCGTCGTCGATGTTCTGGGCCGCGGCGTTCAGGGCTTCGAAAAGTTCTTCGGCTGAGATATTAGGCCTCTTGAATTTCACTTCGAGTCTAAATTCCCTTCCCGGCGGCTCGTATCGATAAATATAAGGCTCTGAGGCTCCCGTTGGATCGACGTACGCGCGACGCGCCTTACGAGCGCCATCACGAGTCAAGCCCTGTTCGGCAATCTGCTCTGCCATCGTCCGCATCGATTCATCGTCGGGCTGTCTGACGATCTGGAGCAGGATCGATTTTGAAACGATGTCTGCTTTCCGGCAGATTTTACGAATCGGCTCAGGAATGGAAGCTATCGAAAGTGCCTCAGTAACCGTGCTCCGGCTCTTACCGACTTTTCGCGCGACGTCCTCGTGCGTGTAGCCGAAGCGCTCGCACAGCGCGCGCAGTCCGTCGGCTTCCTCCCAGGGCGTCAGATCCTTGCGTTGCATGTTTTCGATCAGCGCAATCTCGGCCACAGCGCTGTCGTCAACATCCATCTCAATGCACGGCAACTCTTTGAGGCCCGCGGCCGTGGCGGCGCGCCAGCGACGCTCGCCGGCGATAATCATCCAGCGACCCATCAAGGGCTTGACCAGGAGCGGTTCGAGCACGCCCTTCTCTCGAATTGAGGCGGTGAGTTCCGTCAGATCGCCGATCTCGGTGCGCGGCTGGTCCGGATTCGGATCCAGCTTGTCGATGGGGAGCAAGCGCCCCACATGGCTGAGACGATCCTGCGTTAACTCCTCGACGTAGTGCGCGTCATGGCGCATGCTCAAGCCCGCGGGCAAGCCTCTTCTAGACACGGCTCATTACCTCTTTGCAAAGTTTTTCGTACTCGACGGCGCCGGATGATTGCGGCGCGAAAGTAAAAATGGATTCCTTATAGGCGGGCGATTCTTCCAGCCGCACACTCTTCGTGATCACGGTGTCGAAAAGCTTCGCCCCAAAGACGCGGCGAATCTGCTCGTAAACTTCCTTGCCCAGCGTGGTGCGCTTATCGTGAAGCGTAACCAGGACCCCCAGCACTTCCAGCTTCGGATTTGGACGCGCTTTCACTTTTTCGATCGTTTCCAGTAAATCGTCCGTTCCCTCGAGGGCAAAATACGACGATTGGATCGGAATCAGCACGTGACTCGCAGCGACCAGCGCGTTCACCGTGATCAAGCCGAGCGTCGGCGGCGTATCGACCACAATAACTTTGTAGAGTTTCTTTAGCGGCTCGATCCGATCTTTCAGGCGAAAGGGCGCATCAAAGTCGCCGACCAGCTTTGACTCAAGTTTTGCCAGACTAATGCGCGCGGGAACTATCTCGAGACCCTCAACCGGGGTTTTGTAGATCGGCAACCCTTCAGTTCCCTGCCCGTCCATCATCAACTCGTAAGCCGATCGTTCGATGACCGCCGGATCCAAAAACGAGATTGAGCTGTTCCCCTGCGGGTCCAGATCGAGGAGCAGCGTCCTGGTCCCACGCCGGGCAAAAGCCGCGGCCAGGTTGATGGCCGTGGTCGTCTTTCCGACCCCGCCCTTCTGATTAGTGATTGCTATTATCACCTTCGATCGATTCTCCCGCGGCCGGGCCTGCAAAAATCCACAATCACATCGTTAAATCACTGGCGTCGCCGATTACGTCCGGCCATTCTTCGGCCTCGCCTTCGCTCTCTTCGGCGCCTTCTTCATCAGTCGCGATCGTATTGCGCGATGCCTGAATCACTTCGAGATCGACAAAGATCGGACAGTCCGCGCGCAGGGCCAACGCGATTGCATCCGACGGTCGTGAGTCGAGCCGCATCGGCTCGCCATTCTCGGAGGTCAGCTCGATGACCGCATAGAAAGTGTTCTCCCGCAGCGAGGTCACGACTACGCGATCGACTTTCAATCCCAATTCGACGATCAAGTTGCGCAGCAGGTCGTGAGTCATCGGCCGGGGTGGCGCAATCTTTTCGATCTCCAGAGCGATCGCGTTTGCCTCGTACGCGCCCACCCAAATCGGGAGCATGGTTTCGCTGTTAACGTCCTTGAGAATGATTATCGGAGTCCCGCTGTTCGGGTCCATCATTAGCGCGCGAATCTTGACCTCGATTTCCATGTTCCCTACCCCGTTGTCGTTCGCCTGCAACCCGCTCAAGCTGCCGAAAGTACTTCGCCGTAGAGGCTGTTTTCCTTTGCTTTGGTCACGCGCACCGAAGCGACCTGGCCGGCGCTGACCGCGGCGCGCGGAAAATTGACCACCTTGTGGCAAGTCGAATGACCGCTCATGTCCCGATCAGATTTCAAGCTGAGCCTCTCCACCAAAACCTGGAGTTGTCTGCCCAGATAGCTCTCGTAGATTCTCTGCTGCAGGCGTTGCTGCAGGCTCTCCAATTCCAAAAAGCGCGCCTTCTTTTCGTCCTGCGTTACGTCATCATCAAGTTTTGCCGCCGGCGTGCCGGGGCGCTCAGAGTACTTGAAGATGTAGAGCGCGTCATATTCAACTTGCTCGACCAGGGCCATAGTATCTTGAAAGTCGGCCTCAGTCTCGCCGGGAAAGCCGACGATGATATCACTAGTTATGGCCAGCCGGCGCCCGGCATTCTTAATCTTCGCGATCCGTTTGTAATAGTCGGCGACGGTGTGACCACGCCGCATCGCGCGCAACACGCGATTGCTTCCTGATTGCGCCGGCAAGTGTACCCAGTCGCATAGGTTCTCGTGTTCATCGATCGCGTCCACAATGTCTGGATGAAAGTCACGCGGAAATGAAGTCGTGAATTTGATCCGCTCCATGCCGGTCGCAGCCGCGGCGCGCAGCAGCCGGCAAAATGGCGTGGCCCCCCTGAAACCCTCCAGGCCCGCTTCGGTGCCAGGCCGATAGCTATTCACGTTCTGTCCGATCAAATGGATCTCGCGATAACCAAAGTCACGCAATTCGTTTATCTCG
>DATGVD010000293.1:0-3624 GCA_035300785.1 Pyrinomonadaceae bacterium
TTCTGCTGACATTCTCTATCAGGCCCAGCTCGCCGGCGGTGGTGGTGGCGACATCATGCTCGGCGTTATCTCGGGAAAGATTCGCCGGTACGCGGCAGCATAGCCCGCAAAAGAGATCGGTATGACGAAAAAGACTCCCACGTAACAGGCAAGCACTCCGAGGATGCCGAGGAGGAAGTTAAGCAGTACCAGTCCCAGCATGCCGCCAAAATTTTTCATTGACGCGCGGGCACTCAACTTAATCGCATCCCAACCGGAAAGCTTACGATCGACGATCAGCGGATAGGCGAAGACGAACAGAATGTGGATAGCCATACTAATGACCATCACGACGAGCACCAACAGAAACATCCCGATGAAGAATCCCACAGGTGGACCCTGGTCACTTGCGGACCGGTCATGGGGCAAGGTAGCGATCGAGAAAGCGAAAAAGATTGCGTACGTTGGCACGAGCACGATGAAGATCGGCACGGTTTGGATCGCCGCGGCCACCAGGCCTTGAACGAAATAGTCGAAGCCCTTGAACAGATCGCCGAATTCAACAGGCTGGCCGCGCATCTGCGCAAACAGGCACAGGTACAGACCGCACATCATCGGACCAATCAGCACGATGGGCACCGCGCCGCCAATGAGCATGGCGACCACAGCCAGCCCCAGAAACAGCCAGTACCGATCCTTTATCGCCGCCCAACCTTCTTTGAGACATTCGAAGGGGGCCACCACGCCGCTGCTAAAGTCAGATGTGTTTGGATTCATCATTTCTCTTTAGTCCTCCGTCGGCGAATCAGTCAGCCGAGACTTATCACGAGTGTTGTCCGCGCGCAATAGCTCTTGGGCGGCCTCGACCGTCACGGACCGGCGGTCACCGGTCGCGTTCCAGTTTGCTCCCTGAGCCACCCTGTTTCCGCGATCAACGGTTTCAGTTTGCCCACAATGGCGTCAGCATAGATCGCAGAGCCTTTGCGGTTCGGATGTCCCAACGATGCATACCAGCAAAGCATGCGGCGCATTTCGCGCGTCCCTCGCTGGCTGGATGTCTCGCCGGCAGGCCGCTTGTAGTGCTCGTTGCAACTCGAGACGCGTTGACGCTGTGTCTCGTCGTTAGTCTTTAAGGTAACTCTTCCCAGCGTCAGAACGGCCAGCAGCTTTCTGAGGAACGAAGCATTGAAGCCCCACAAGTGCGTATCAGGAGCGTTGAACGAATACTCGGGCGCGAAGGGAATTTCGACAAACAGAACGCGTTGCCGCGAGCCTTTCGCCGCGAGCTCGGCCGTAACCTTATCGACCGCGTCTCCCAGCGCCGCGTTTGAAGCCTGGTACCAGGTGCGCGAAACCGCGATCAGCCTTTCGCGCAAATTTTTTCGCTTCAGCTTCGCCGGTTTTGGCCCGGGTTGATAGAACATTCGAGTCATGGCCTGCATCAGCAGGCTATTGGGAGTTTTTTCTGAGATGATCGGAAAGTAACCGGTAACGATTACGTGCGCGCTGGGAAACGACGATGCCACCCTTGTGAGCAGCGACTGCATTGGTATTCCGCACTTCTCCGTAGCCATCCGTTTGACGTCGTCGGTTGAATTGGCGGCATTCAGCAGATTTCTGATATCAACGTCGTTAATGCAACCATCGACCAGCACGAGATCAACCTGCGCCGGGCTGGCGTAAGACCGGAGCGCCCGGTCAAGTTCATGATTGACAGTCGGAACCGCAGAACTCACTTCCCCGTCGCGCGGCGAGTCGTTCGACCACGGCACGTCGTTGACGCCGACGAGAGCGCCCGAATGCGCTTCGATGTTTTCGCGCACGTCCCGGTTGGTGTTTTCTTTAAGCCAGCTCTTCACCTGGTACCAGGCTTTGTGCTGTTCATTCAGGCCCTGGCCCCACATGATCGAATCCCCCAACACGAGCATGTTGAGCTGGCGCGCAGCCGGCCTGTCTGAGGTTGACGGCGGCGGGCTTTGCCCGCAGATCGCCGAAGACAGGACGACGACGATCGCCAGGGCGGCGGCGAGCGGATGCTTCATGAAGTGCGAAAATGTTTTCACGCGGGGAACTCGCCGCCGATTCTAGCGCATGCTCACTGGCTGGTCACGAGCAATCGTTGGCTGGGTATTATTCTGTCTGGTTTCGGGGGTTCCTCCGGATTACACCAGAACAATCCACGAAAACACATCAAATCGCACCGACAGAGCTGATTGGTGGTGTTTCGTGGATCGTTTTCTATGGCCGGCCGATCCTCAATATCGGAACGAATCGTCGAGCTTCAAGAGGCCATGCGTAGCGACTGAAGAAAATCTTCCAGCAGGTTCAGCGAAACTCTCAGGCGATAATTCCGCGTCGATCGCAAGTCGTCGATGGGAGAAATCTCTGCCGCGAGCGCGGTCCGCGCGGCGGCCAGACTATCGGCGTCGATTCTCTTGTGCAGCAGCTTGCTTTCGGTTTGCATGCAGCGCAGCGGAATGGGGGCCACGCTGCCGAGCGCGATGCGAACTTCGACAACGCGATCATCTGCGACGCGCCCGACGGCGGCGAAGCAAGTCTTCGAAATCGCCTGGGCTTTGCGCGTGCCGACCTTTCGATAGTAATGCGTCAGTCGTTGCGTGGCCCGTGGCAAGCGAATCGCTCGCAGCAGCTCGCCCGGTTTCAGGTTCATCTGTTTGTAGCCGGTGTGGAAATCGTTATATGGAATCCGCCGCGGACCTTCCCTGGAAACGAATTCGAGTTCGGCATCGTAGGCCAGCAGCGCCGGCGGAGAATCGGCCGCGGGTGAGGCGTTGACGATGTTCCCGCCGAGCGTGCCACGATTCTGAATCGCGATGCCGCCGGTTTCTTTCGCGGCCTGGCAAAGCATCGGAAACTCTTCACGCAGCACGTGGTGCTCTTGAACTTCAGTGTAAGTCGTCAACGCGCCGAGCGTGACCTGCGCGTCGGTTACTTCAATCCCGCGCAGCTCTGCCAGATTCCATATGTTGAGGTAGTTTTTGTGCGGCAGCTTGCCCGCTTCGAGCAGCACCATCAAGTCCGTGCCGCCGGCGAAGGGTTGCCATGCGCCGTCATCGCGGGCGAGCACATCGAGGGCTTGACCCAAGCTCGCTGGCGAAAGCAGCCGATAGGAAGGAACGTAAGCTCTCATCGGATTCTCTTGCCAGGATCTCTTAATTGCCAGAGCTGTAATTCTGGAATCGCCCTCTCACCACGAATCTCAGCGACTGCTGATCTAATCATCGTCGCTAACCGCTCAGCGTCTCCAAGCCCACAAGCAAGCTTAATCCGCGCAGTGACCGCTTCTCGGGACATGTCAACTTTGTTTCTCTTCTTCATCTGAATCTGTGTAGCTCCTCGAAATCACTAGTGGTGCACGATGTCGAGAGTCCCGTAGGGACGAAATGTATATAGATACCGATGAGTTGTGATTACCAGCCCGTTTACGGGCGACAAATCGATTTCGCTCCTAAAGGAGCTTCTGGTTCATTTCTACGTCGCGATCTATAAACATTTCGCCGCTACGCGGCTTCTATCACGGCTTAACGCAAGGCAATAGCGATCGCTCTTTTCGTTCCCTTTCTTTATCGGAATCAATCACGGCTTTTACAGTCAAGAGTTGCTGCACATATTCTTCAGGAAGGT
>DATGVD010000294.1:0-2437 GCA_035300785.1 Pyrinomonadaceae bacterium
CGCAACGTAAGGCAGGATGTCTTCGTATCGAGTCTTCCTGGCAAACTCCCAGAGTTCGCGATTGAGATCTTCCTGATCATCGGGATCGTCGAGGCGGCGCTGAGATTGCTGCGCAGCGACCAAGACAAAACCGACAAGCCCGAACACGATTGTTACGAGTGCGAGTTTGGGTCTCATGATCCTTCGGAAAACGTTTCACGCAAAGCCGCCAGGGAGCAAAGACGCAGACGGCCTTATTCGCCTTACTGGTCTACTCTTTCTTGTTGCCTTTTGCTTCTTTACGACTCTTGAGTGAATCCGACTCATACGCTAGAACAACTCGCCGAGTGCCTCTTCAACCGATCGTACTCCCACCACTCGCAACCCGAGCAGCTTTTCCAGTCCCGTAGTATTCGAGGCCGGCATTACAATTCGTTTGAACCCGAGCGCTTGCGCTTCGCGGGCGCGTACCGCGGCCTGCATCGCGCCCCGCACTTCGCCGGTCAAGCCGACTTCGCCGAAGACGGCGGTATGCGCGTCGATTGGTTGATTGCGAAAACTCGAGGCGATGGCGGTCACCAGGCCGAGGTCAACCGCGGGCTCGTCAACTTCCAATCCGCCGGCGATGTTGACGAAGACATCGTCGCCAAGCAGTTGCATGCCGGCGCGTTTTTCCAGCATTGCGATCATCAGCGCGACGCGATTCTGGTCGACGCCCTGAGTCATGCGCCGGCCGGTTCCGTATTTCGAACTCGAAACCAGCGCCTGAATTTCCACCAGCATCGGCCGCGTGCCTTCCATGCAAGCCGTGACCACGGAACCGGCGGCTTCAGCCGGACGCTCAGCCAGAAACATCTGGGAAGGATTGGCCACTGGAGCGAGACCCGTACTAGTCATTTCAAAGATGCCGACTTCGTTCGCCGCGCCAAAGCGGTTCTTGGTCGCGCGCACGATGCGATGATTGTGATGACGCTCGCCTTCAAAGTAGAGCACTGTGTCGACGATGTGTTCCAACGCTCGCGGTCCGGCAATCGACCCTTCTTTCGTCACGTGGCCGATGAGAAAGACCGGAATGCCGCGCGTCTTGGCCAGCATCAGGAACTGCGCGGCGACTTCACGAATCTGCGAGATCGATCCCGGCGCTGATTCAATGTCGGAAGAAAAAGTTGTTTGAATCGAGTCGACGATGATCGCCCCGGGTTGCAGCCGTTCGATTTCGCGAAAGATGTTTTCCAGATTGGTTTCGGGCAGGAGCAGAAGGTTGGGCGCGTCGACTCTTAACCTTTCACCGCGCAACTTGATCTGTCTTTCCGATTCTTCACCGGAAACGTAAAGGACGATTACCCCAGTCGCGCTCAGTTTGTCGGCGACCTGCAACAGCAGAGTGCTCTTGCCGATTCCCGGATCGCCGCCGAGTAAGACCAGCGTGCCGGGGACGATTCCCCCGCCCAGTACCCGATCGAATTCGGTCACGCCGGAAGAGACCCGCACGTCATCCTGCGACTCGATCTCGGTGTAGGCGACGGCCTTCGGCTCACGTAGACGGAATCCATTGCGCCCCGCGCCTTTCTTCGTGTTGACGACGCGTTCTTCGACCAGCGAATTCCACTCGCCGCATTCAGGGCACTTGCCGAGCCACTTGCGCGATTGGAAGCCGCAGCTCTGGCAAATGAAAGTTGTGTTTGGTTTTGGCAAGTTACTGAGTTCAGGACCGCGCTTCTATTTGCAGTGCGGTGACTTGTCACCGCTTCATCCACCTCCTGAATTAACAAACCAGGAAAAGCGGCGACAAGTCGCCGCACTGCAAAATTTCTTCTATGGGAATATCCCGCGCACACGCGTCGCCTCAGCTACGCGATCGATCGCCAGGATGTAAGCGCCGGTGCGCATGTCGGTGCCGTAGCGCTGCGCTGTCTGGTGCACCTTGTGAAAAGCGTTGCCCATCGTGTCTTCCAGCGTCTGGTTGATGCGCGACTCGGTCCAGAAAAACGAATACTGGTCCTGCACCCACTCATAATAGCTCACCGTCACGCCGCCGGCGTTGGCCAGGATGTCAGGAATCAGCATCACGTCGTTGTCTTCAAACACGCGGTCCGCGCCCGGAGTCGTTGGCCCGTTGGCCAGCTCCGCGATGATCTTCGCTTTCACTCGCCCAACATTCGCCATCGTAATGCTGTTCTCGAGCGCCGAAGGGCACAGGATATCGCAATCAACTTCCAACACGTCGTTGGGGGCAATCTCTTTCGCGTTCTTCAGGCCATGCAGCGCGCCCGTCGCTTCTTTGTGTGCCAGCGCCGCCTGGATATCGAGACCCGTCGCGGAATAAACGCCGCTCTTTGAGTCACAGGCCGCGACCACGCGCGCGCCATCTTCCGCGACCAGCCGCGCGATGATCGAACCTGCATTACCAAAACCCTGCACCGCCACGCGCGCGCCTTTCAAATCTATCCCGCGCACT
>DATGVD010000295.1:0-2134 GCA_035300785.1 Pyrinomonadaceae bacterium
CCTGCAGGACGTTCTGGATCGAATAATCGATCGTGGCGCCACGAAAGACGCGGACGGCAAAGCAGCCTACTTCCTGACTCTCGGTCTTTTTCATGAAGATATGCACGGTGAGGCGTTTGGGTACACGCGTCAGACGCTCGGATATCCGAAGCCTTCATTTCACAGCGTCGGCGACACTCCGCAATCAACAGAAAATTCCGCCACGCAGGGATCGCTTGCCGCACAGTCAGGTGACACGCAAATACCCGGAGGCCGTTTTCTTCTTGGCAGCGTGCCTGATCGCCCTTTCGTTTTTGACAACGAGATGAACCGGCACGAAGTTGAGGTGAAACCATTCTCGATTTCCAAGACCGCCGTCACGAACGCAGAGTTCGCCGAGTTTGTCGATGGTCGCGGCTATGAACGCCGTGAGTTTTGGTCTGACGCCGGCTGGCGGTGGAGAGAAAGCGTAAGCGCAGAGCATCCAGTTTACTGGCAGCGGGAGAGCAACGAATGGTTTCGCCGCAACTTCGATCAAATAGGGCCGCTCGAAGATTATCTTCCGGTCTTGCACGTGAATTGGTATGAAGCGGACGCGTTCTGCCGATGGGCCAGGCGCCGCCTGCCATCTGAAGCAGAATGGGAGATGGCGGCCAGCGCTGAACCAACCACTGATGGCCGCGTAATCAGCGAACACAAGCGGCGATTTCCCTGGGGCGTTGAAGCTCCGAAAGCGAATCGCGCCAATCTTGATTGGCGCGCGGGTGGTTGCATCGATGTCCGCGCGCTGGCGGAAGGCGACAGTGCGTTCGGCTGTCGTCAGATGATCGGCAACGTTTGGGAATGGACGGCCAGCGATTTCAATCCCTATCCCGGATTTGTGCCCGGACCTTACAAGGAATACTCGGCGCCCTGGTTTGGCAATCATAAAGTCCTGCGTGGCGGATGTTGGGCAACTCGTTCGCGCCTCATTCATAGCAGGTATCGAAACTTTTACACCCCCGATCGCCGGGACGTGTGGGCCGGGTTTCGCACCTGCGCTTTCTAGTAGCATGAGGATTCGAATCGTCACGCCGGCGCCGCCAGGGTCGCATTACGGAAACCGCATTACCGCTCTTCGCTGGGCCCGGACTCTCAGAAAACTCGGACATCGTGTTTCGATTTCGCAAGCCTATGACGACCGGTCGTACGATCTGCTGATTGCTCTGCACGCTCGGCGCAGCCGTTCATCCATCGTTCGCTTTCGCCGCCGGCATCCCGATGCTCGGATCATTGTCGCGCTTACCGGCACAGATCTTTACCATGACATTCACATCAATCCTCCGGCCCGGGAATCCCTGAAGCTTGCGGACAGAATCATCGTGCTTCAGCCCCTGGCCTTGCGCAAACTTGGTCCAGCAGAATGCGACAAGGCGCGTGTGATCTATCAATCGGTTGAAGACTTTCGCGGGCGGGCAAAACAAGAACGAATTTCCAAACGATCATCGCGCCATGGCTTTAATGTGTGTGTGATCGGGCATTTGCGACCGGTGAAAGATCCTTTCCGCGCTGCTTTGGCGGCGCGATTACTTCCAGAGTCATCGCAGATCCGAATCGTGCACATCGGCGGCGCTATGGGAAAGCAAATGGAGGCGAGAGCGCGTCAGGAAGAACAACGCAATCGTCGGTATCGTTGGCTCGGCAAATTGCCGCGGTCGCTCACTCTGCGCATTCTCGCCGGCAGCCGGTTCTGTGTCGTGTCATCGCGCATGGAAGGCGGTGCCAACGTGCTCTCTGAATCGATCGTTGCGCGTGTTCCCGTGCTGCCTTCGCGCATTGACGGCAACGTGGGCATCGTTGGTTCAAACTATCCCGGGCTCTTCAATGTAGGCGATACACTCGAGTTAGCGAAACTTCTGACCCGCGCGGAAACTGATCCAAGTTTTCTCAGCGAGCTACGGGCGCGTGTTAACGATTTGGCTCCGCTGTTCGATCCTAAGCGTGAAGAACGGGCTTGGGCTGATTTGATTGATGAATTACTTTAGAACCCGTTCTGATCAGCCACGAATGGAACGGACGCCATACCCGCGCCCACAAAACCCGTCTCTTTTGTCGAGCGTTTTCACCATATGCTCGCGAACACACCGCCGGCAATCGCGAGCAGGAATATAAAACC
>DATGVD010000296.1:0-5416 GCA_035300785.1 Pyrinomonadaceae bacterium
TGTTGCGCCCGCGCTCGGCTCCGGTGGGGCCTTGAAAAATGCGTAGCGGAATAGACTGACGCATACGTCCTCCTGAAGCCAAGCGACTTAGCAACCCGTCTGTGGAGCAGGCGGATTGCTAAGCGTCGGCGAATAAGGAACTGGATTTCGGACGGCCTCTTATTTCTTTCCTTTGATAGCCGCGCTTATCTGGTTAGCCGCGTTCAGTTGGGCCTGGAGCGTCTGTCTATGCAAATCGAGCTGGACCTGGGCAATCTGTAGCTGAGTGGCCCTGTCGAACTGCGTCAAGAAAACCCACGGTCCAGGGTCGCCATGACGAAACGGATTGAATTGAAGAAACTGGGCAAGGTCTTGTGGTCTCGGTTTTTTTGGTGCCATTTTGGCCTCCTAAAGAGAAAGTGATGTAGAAGATCAGCAGCGAGAACAAGCGCCCTAAAAATCTCTTAGTGGCGCTTGTCCCACAGCAAGTACGACATCGGGGGATGTTGGGACGCGGGGGACTATATACCGTCTCGCAAGAATTGACAAGTGTTTTTGCAAGACCCCTTACTCGTTCTTTTGCCCTACTTAGGGAGATACGCGAACGCTGTCGGCGCGCTCCAGGTTGAATCTTGGCGGGCTCCGGTTCCTTCGCGGCGACCTTCTCCTTTAGCAAGCTCGGAGTCGTGCAGGAGCCCTCGCTACTGTAAAGATTCGTGGAAATTGAATCGTTCGCACAACAGTCTTCAACGTTTCTCCTTCTTTGCATCACTCTTGCCCGGGGCTGCGGTTTCGCCCGAAAGCAACGAGCAGGAGAAATTTATCACGCTAAGAAAATAGTTCTGCAATCCCCCGAGCCGGCGCTGATTACGTCCAATGTAAGCAAGCAGTCTCGAAACCTCACAGGAGCAGCAAGAATGCAGAAGGGATGGCGGTCTAATAATTATCGCGAGTTCGTTATGCGCCGGCTCAAATTCCGTTACCTGACGATTGCGGGCCTCCTGCTCACTCTCTCCTCGTGTAGATCAGACTCGAAATTAGAAAACCCCGCCAACGACCTCAAATCAGCGGCGTCATACATCTCGCAGGCGGATCAGATGTATGCCCAGCGAGAGGATCTGATGCGCCTTCAGCAGGGAATAGTCTTTTTACGGCAGGCAGCGGTCGCCGATCCCAACAGCTACGAGGCTGCCTGGCGACTCGCTAAGTTCAATTATTATATGGCGACACATATCGATGGCAATGTACGCGACCAGAAATTTAGAGATGGGATAGAGGGCGGTAAGACAGCAGTGCAATTGCAAGGCGATAAACCTGAAGGCCATTTCTGGCTGGGAGCAAACTACGGAGGCAGTCTGGAATCCGAAACGATTACCGGTCTTGCGAGTATCGAGGACGTACGTAGAGAGATGGACACAGTGCTCAGAATTAACGAGGGATATCAGGACGGCAGCGCATACATGGTGCTGGGGCTGTTAGACCTGAAAGCTCCGAAGATTGTGGGCGGCGATCCGCAAAAGTCCGTTACCGAGATGGAAAAAGGATTACAGTTTGGCGCAAAGAATGCGTTCCTCCATCTGCATCTGGCCGAGGCTTATCAGACAGTAGGGCGTTCCGCCGACGCGCGCCAACAACTCAACACGATTCTTTCAATGACGCCCGATCCAAATTACTTACCAGAACTTAAGGAAGCGCAACTACAGGCTCGTCAATTACTCGATAAGATCGAGTAAGCGAATTCCTTCTGCTGCGCTAAGCGTAGTGCGGCCCCACTAATTTAAGAATGCCCACGGTGTCCTTTCCCCCGCATTAAGCTCCGGTTACCGAAGGCACCGGTGTCGGAGGGGCAAGTTGTTCCGTCGGCGCCAGAGCTGAAAACTTCTCCCTCCAGCGGATTTTTCCGGTCGCCTGCATCACCACAAACAAAGTGATGATCGAACCAATCGTGATCGCCAGCCCGGTGAACCCTTTCAAGAAAAAGGCGTAGGAAAACGCCACCAGATAGATGAACTGGGCCAAAGCCGCTTCGCGGGCGGCGAAGCGCGTTCCGACCACGAGTCGCAGGTACGACACCACGAGAAAGACTGAGACGGCTGAGCAGATGCCGAATGCCAGATGAATCGAAACGTGATCGACCAGGTAAGCCAGCAGCAGGTGGAAGGAAAAGAAAGCCGCAGCGAGAAAAAAGTAATTCATCGGATGCAGTTCGATGCCGCGCATCGTCGTAATGATTACCATCAGAAAGAAAAAGAAGAACAACGACACCGGGGCAAAGAAACTAATGCGCCCCGCCAGTGGTCCGGGCTGTAAGTGCTCTGGCATGGTCATGGCTATTTGGTAACCGGAAACCAGATTTGTGAATTTCCAATCGAGTTCCCAGCCGCCGTTCGCCGTCTCATGTTTCTCAGTCGGCGAAAGTGTGTTGTCAGGAAAATCGATGTCTTTGAAGTTCGTAGTCATCTTCAAAGAGAAATCGCGTACCTGCGCCACTTCTTGCGCGTTTGATTGGCCGTCTTCGGTTCTCGTGTTACTGGCGAAGCTGTATCGCCAATCGTTCAGGCCCTGAGACTTGTAGCCAACTTTCAGGATGGCCGCCTTTCCGGCCGCCAGGTGAACTGTGCCGCTGGCGCTGTTCTTCTTGTTCTTTACCGCCACCTGCGCATCGTCAACCGTGAAGACAAGGTCGTCGTAGATTGCCTGTGCCGTGGGAAAGTCGAGCGTAAAGGTCACATTCTGATCCTTGTTGCTGGTGTTCCGAAATGAGTACGAACCCCCGAAAGCAACTTTGTAAGTGCTGTACCAGAGCAAACCCTTCTGCCGATGTTCGAGATTGAGATCGACGTTGATGTGGCTGCTGTCCAGGGGCAGCGTCGTCGTGATCTTTTCCTGGGTGACGGTCTCGATCCTTTTGCCGTTTTCGGTTTTAACTTCCTTCTTCGGCACCGTCTCTTCAAACGACGCCATTGGTGGTGACTGGTTTTGCGGTGAGCCCCACGTCGACGCGACGCGGCTCCCTGAAGAATTGTCCGACTCATAGGTCCGCTGAAAAATTGTGGCGCCGAGTATTCCCCACGCGAAAGCTGTACAAAGAAAAATGAAAGTGATGGCGGCGATGCGTTTTATCATGGATGTACTCCTCAATGCGGACGGGCTGTTGATGTATTTGTGAATGACGCGAACATGATCAGTGATTGAGTTTGCCCATTGTCGAATCGAAATTGGCTTGCGGCAATGTGGCTCGCCACACAAAGGGTCTGTGTCGATCTACATTTGACTTCATAATCCCGGTTACGGTTGAGTAGCGACCGTGGGTTGCGGCGCGAAAGTCAGGTTCAAATCTGGAAACGAACCGCGCCCAAAGAAAACGTGCCAGGCAAACGAATCGAGCGGCGGCGAGCGCAGCAACGAGCAGGCAAGTTCTATTAGCGCGGGCGACTGAACCGTGGAAATTACGCGCCGCATCCACAATCGCGAAACGAATCGAGCGCGAAACAATTCTCCCGAATAGGCCGCGAGCACTCTCGCATCCCCGGTTTCGAGATAATCGCCGATCACCCTGGCGGCAAAAGTCGAAAGGCGCAGGCAGGGATCCAATCCTCCCGCCGTCAGGGGCGATACTGCGCCGGCAGCATCCCCTACCAGCAGTCCCTGATCGTTGGCAATTCGCCGCAGAACTCCGCCGACAGGAATACGACCGCCGCGCCGTTCAATCAGCGTCGCGCGCCTTAAGTCAACAATGCCATCTAAGCTCGCCCGAAATTCGCGCAAGGCTTTGACTGGATCAAATCGTGATGGATACCCACCCACACCGAGATGAACCTCCTCGCCGTCGTGCACAACCCAGGCAAGATAGCCTGGCGCCAAACGCGGATCGAGAAAACAATGAAATCGCGGCGGCCCTTCGAGTGGCACGCCTTCGAGCACTTCCTCTACTCCGACAATCCATTCGCGATTGACGTCGAGACCCAGCGCGTCGCCTACGCGCGACGTCGCTCCATCCGCGCCAACCAGATATCGTGCTCTCACCCAACGCGAAGGTGATGGACGATCCAGGCGCACGATTAGTTCGTCCTTGAGCTTCGCCGAACCCGCATAAAGCGTCCCCGGCATCCATTCAACGCCGGCGCGAATTGCCTGGCTTAGAAATCTCTGATACAGCCGGCCCATGCGTCCCACGCGGAACTCGTCGTGCGGGCTGGATAAATCCATCGAGCGGCGCGCCGGGGAATAGAGGGTGACGTTTCGGACAGACGGCCCAAGACAATCCTCCGGCAGGGCAAAGTCTTCCAGTGTGCGCCGGACGAAAATTCCTGTCGTGTGAATCGATTGATCGAGAGCAGACTTGCGATCGACCAGGAGAACACGTAAGCCGCGCTCACCCAGCAAACGGGCCGTTTGCAATCCCGCTAATCCAGCGCCAACGACGACTACATCATATCGGTCCATTTTTGCCTGCCTAAAGTGACAACGCACCGAGTTGGAATCTCGTCTTGCCGTGCAAGAAACTATTCTCGTGTCCGATGATGAAGTGGGTAACGAAATCGCCTTCGTTGAGCAGCAGCGTCGCGCTCCTCACATCTGCCGGCAGATCGAAAACGATTTCTGTTGTGTAAGCCTCGCCGGGGCGCAGCGGAGCAGTCAACGGCGTGCTGCTCGCTGGCGTCGCCTCAAGCGCGGGCAGTGCCGTTGGCGCGTGCTGGTTGCCGCGTTCATCTACGAGTGTTAACACGCGGCTGTTGGGATACAGCAAGCCATTTCCTCGCCACGGCGCGATTGTAGTTTCGTCAAAACGGGTCTTGAGGGTCACAATCGTGTAGACACCTTGTGCGGTTGACTGATCGGCCGAAGTGCCGAGCGTCTTCGTTTGGCGCACATTCGTAATTGAATAAGCCAGGTGACAGTCGATCTCGCAGAAATGCTTCTCTGCGCCGCGGGCGAGGACCTTTTCGCGGCCGGCGAGCGAGAACGCGAGCATCGCTCCCGCATAAATGCCGGTGATAACCAGCATCGCGATCAGAACGAACTTCGCAAACCGAAACTTTCGCGCGACGAGCGATCCAACCAGCGTCAACGCAGCCACCAGAATGAGTAAACCAGTTCCCAAAAAGGCCAGCACGCCGACCGGCGCGGCGAGATTCACGTTGGTGTACATCAGCTATTTTCTCCAGTTCGCAATTCAGGCAAAGCGCTTTGCTCAGCAAAGCTGAGCTGCAAAAAAATTTTAGCGACGCGAATTCTAGTTCGGCTTTCGCATCCGGCCGATTACCGCCTCCATGTGATCCAGGTAACGCTCGAGCGCGCGCCGGCCGGCAGCCGTCAAACGATATTCAGTCTTTGGGGTGCGGCCTTCGAACGTCTTCGAACAATTAATGTAGCCTGCGTCCTCGATTTTGCGCGCGTGCACGCTCAGATTGCCGTCAGTTGTCTTGACTGTGTG
>DATGVD010000297.1:0-2261 GCA_035300785.1 Pyrinomonadaceae bacterium
TGGATAGCAGCGAAACGAACCAGGCCTTGCACATCGGCCTCGAACATCGTTTCAACGAAAGTTTTGCGGTGTTCGGTCGTGCGGCGAGTGCATTTCGTACGCCAAATGTCGATGAAAGAGTAGGAGCCACCCCCTCGTTCGATCCTACATTTACAATCGCCCTACCCAAGGATTTCAACCTGAAAACACAAACGTCAAACGATGTTGAAGGAGGGATTCGTATCAAGGCCGGGGCATTCGAGATGCAATCGAGCGTCTACAACATGAACCTGACAAATGAGATCCATTTTAATCCGGTAGTCGGGATCGACCTCAACCTCGATCCGACCCGCCGCTATGGCTCTGAGACCAATGCGTCGTTCCGTGCAAGCGATACCGTGCTGCTGCGGGGCGGAGTGGCCTATACCCGCGCCGTGTTTCGCGAAGGACCCTTCGCAGGCAACGACGTTCCCCTGGTGTCGCGCTACACAGCCAATGCCGGCATCACCTGGAACGTCTGGCAAAGGTACCTCGTGGTCGATGCGACGGTGCGTTACTGGAGCAGCCGCCGCATGGACAACGATCAGGCCAACACCCAGCTACTCATTCCGGCCAACGCGACGGTGGATTTCAAGCTGAGTGGAGAATATGAGCGGTTCTTCTGGTCGCTGAGCGTGAACAATGTTTTCAATGCGCTGTATTATGACTATGCGATCGCGAGCGCATTCACCGACGGCCGGTTCAGCGCCTATCCGCTGCCGGGCCGGACTTTCATGGTGAAGGCGGGCGCGACGTTCTGAAAGCCCGGTTCGAAGCCTGCGCGACCGGCTTGATCCGGTCGCGCAGGACAGCCGCCCTTCATCACAATTGCTGATTCAGCACGAAAAACAGCTCTTTTCCCTCGGGGACACGGCCTAAAGTTGCCCCGTACCAGTGCGATGCATGCTAGGACTGGGTTTGCATGCCGTCGCCCGATGATGCGCGCCGTAGTTTTGAGGCACCCGATGAACGACGAACCGAAAAGCGCCGCCGAACTGAAAGAGATCAGGCTGAACCGAAAGCTCGTCCAGGATGCCGAAGCCATCAAGGCCATGGCGGATATCGCGGCAGCCGACATCGCGATTCGAAAGCGGACGGCAAACCTGCGCGCGATCCGATTGGCAAAAGAAGCCGCCGACCGAGACAAGCCGGCGGAACCCAAGGCCAAGACCAAGCTCAAGAAAAAGAAGTCGACTTAAATGACAACAGAAGATCGCAACCGCGCCGATGCGCGTTTCAACAAAACGAACCAAGCCAAGGCCAAGACCGGCCAGACCGATCGCGATGTCGCCGCGAAGGCTGTCCTCGACAACATGGCGAAGCTGAAAGCATTGCGGCTCGCTCGCGAAGCCGCCGAACCGCCACGCCCGGTGAAAAAGACGCGCGCCAAGCCGAAGAAGTCAGGTGAAAAGAGCCCGGCATTGGCGGATTGGCTGGCGAGCCAGCAAAGCGGCGGGCGACGGACTTAAGAACACGTTACGCCGGCGCGGGCCATTCGATCATCGAGCGCGTCTTGGTCGCGGCGTCGTAAACCTGCACCTGAAGCATCTGGAACTGATTCTTCAAGGCCATGCCCGCCTCTTCGGCGGCTTCGACCGTATCGTGGTGCGACTTGAAGTGACCGTCCACCACCAGCGAGTAGCCGTTGGTTGGCGCTTTATCGGCGCGAATGATTTTGCGCGGCTGCGGTTCTTCTGCCTCGATCTTCGGCTTCTTCATGATTGGCTCCTTGTTGCGCCTCCCTTTACACTGAACGCGGGAAAAAGGCAGGAAAGATTGTCCAACACCAGCTAATATGTCCGTCAAAGGCGGTGATATTGAGGTCAATACGCAGATGTGACCGGGTGACTTGGCAAGATCGATTCATCCGACTAAGAGGAACAACATGTTTGGACCCGGCAAAAAGAGTGAGCTTCCCAAGAAGGACGACGGCAAATCAAAGAAATCGCCGCCTGCACCGACCGAGGACGACGATTTCGAAGATGGCGACATCGCCACGCCGAAGCGCGATCGCTACGGCGACGACGATCAACCGTTATAAGGCTTGCTGGCGAAAGCTTCGCTCTCGATCAGCCGGATGCTTCCGAGATCGAGCAAATGCGAGCCCCAGCCGCCTCGCGCCAGAGTAACCCCGAGCTTCGGGGCGAGCAGCAGCAATATCGCAATCATCGCAAGCGGCACCACGCTGATCCAGTCGAGCCGCACCGGCGTCAACTCCTCGGCGCTATCGGCATATGGTCCGC
>DATGVD010000298.1:0-2652 GCA_035300785.1 Pyrinomonadaceae bacterium
ACCCAGACAGCGGTGGCTTTCAGTTCTGGCTCAACAACCTGAACAGTTATGGAAATCCGGCGAATCAGGACGGGGTTAAACAGTTGATCGACGCGTTCTTGAGCTCAGCCGAATATCGCCAACGATTCGGCCAGCCATAGGGCAGAGGCAGCAGCGCAGTCTTGTCAGGAATTCATGGCGGCAGCTTCGGCAGAAATCGAAGACGATCGCCGTAAGAAAAAAGGGCACGGTCGAACCGTGCCCTGATTTCTGAACGCTGGAGTTCTGGCCCTGCTTAGTTCATCGCGACGCTGGCGCCCGGATAGCCCGAGCCCAGTTTGGCTGAGTCGCCCTCGGCAAGCGTGTTGACCAGTTCCTGATGAAAGTAGTCGTGGCGCGCGGCCACCGGCGGCGCCACGCGCTTCGCATACATCTCTCGTGAGCGTTCGATGTCGTCGCGCAGGCGATCGTAGATGTCGCCCTGGTTCCGGCCCTCCTTAACTTTCTTTTCGTTGTAGAGTTTGATTTCGGAAACCAGCAGGCGCGCAAAGCGACGCGCATCGTTGTGCAGCCGGCGCTCTTCTTCGCCGACTTCGATCGGCAGGTCCGGCTCAGGTATGGCCGAGCGGCGGCGCGTGCTTCCCAGCGGCGTTGAATATTGCGCGGCAGAACCCGGCGCCATTGGCACAAAAGCTTGAGTCGCCGGCTCAGGCTCGACCATCGACGGCGCGGACACTGGCTCTGGCGCGAATTCTTCCGCCGCCGCTTCCTCAGCGGCGGCTTCGGTCGCCGGTTCAGCAAAGACTTCGGCTTCGGGTGCTGGCGCAAATTCGACGGCAGATTCGGCAACAGCTTCGCTCACCGGCTCTGCTTCAACTTCAGTCACCGGCTCAAAAAACATCTCGGGAGCAGGCGGCGAAGCAAACATTTCGGGAGCGGGCGACTGAGCAACCTCGTCTTCAGATTCAGCGACTACTTCGCTCGCCGGTTCAGCGGCAAATTCGTGAACAACGTCGAACTCAGATTCAGCGACAACTTCAGGAGCTTGCGGCTCGACTTCCGGCTCGTAACTCGGCTCGGCTTCATAAGCCCGTTCGCCTTCGACTGCTTCCGAGACTGCTTCGGCTTTGGCAACAGCGGGAGGCACCACAGAGGCGGTTTCGCTTTCGCTTACCTGCGCCTCAGGCGCAGGGCGCGGTCCGGAGATTAGATCGACCGCCATGCCAGCGACGCGCGCCAGCAATTCCAGCGCGTCCAGATTGATTGCGTTTGGATCGGACGACACCGCATCGGCATACAGCAGGGCCACAACTTTGCCGCGCACCACCAAAGGCAACGCGGCCACACTCTGCGGTTCGCCGCCCAGCTGGCCGAGCAATAAATCGTCTTCGGAATTAGATCCGGGAGCGCCGCTCCATGGCGAGCCAGAGCGCGCCGCGTGGCCCAAAAGCGTTTCGGCCGACAACGGCAAAGTGATGCCGCGGATCGACTCGAGGTTCGTGGGATCGCCGGTTTCGCATTCGCGCCAGCCTAAAGCCTGCTCGTTTCGGATCACGAACAGCGCGACGCGTTCGGCAAACGGAGCTGCGCCGGACAACAGCGAACCGAGCACGCCAGTTTGCGTCTGTTGCTTCTCGATCGCTTCGACTCCACGCTTGACTGCTGAAACCGCGCCCGATTGCTCGCTCGCGCGCACGGCGCCTTCAGTGAGCTTTTGTTCGCGCGCCGCCTGCAAATGGGCAGCGATCAATTCCGCTACCGGCGTCGCCGCGAGTGGTTCGGTCGCCGAGCTTTCGCGCAGACGCGTGAGCGCCTCGTTGAATTCGGTATGCAGTCGGGAAAGTTGTTCATCAATCGCGCGCAGACGATCACCGACGTAGCTTTCGATCGCTTGCTGCAAACTGTTTTCCAGTTCTTCGCTCACGGTAGTTAAAGTCCTCCGATCAAATTGTCCCTGCTCGATTAGTGAGGGGGCAGATAGGAAACGTTCAAGCCTGGACGGCATGGGGCACCGTCGTCAGATTGATTATGAAGGTCGGCGCGAAGCTGAGTCAAGAACCTTTTTGCGGCCGAGGCCCAGTTTTCGCTTATGACGGCCATTTTCAGGCGCGGCAGAGCGCCGCCCCCCAGGTGAAACCGGCCGCGAAAGCCGGCAACAGCAGGTAATCACCGGGTTCGATGCTTCCGCTATGACGCAGAGAATCGAGCGCTATTCCCATCGAGGCTGAACTGCTGTTTCCGAAATCCTCAATCACCGACACGACTCCGCCGGCGCGAGCGAAATCCAGGCCGCGCGCAATCCGGGCCAAAAGGTTGGCGTTCGCCTGATGAGGAACAATCCAGCGAATGTCGCGCTTAGTGAGGTGATTCCGTTCCAGGAGCGCCTGACAGGCCGACACGATTCGGCGCGATGCATGCAGAATCACAGACTGGCCATTCATCCGCGGCGCGAAGTCAACGGCGAATGTCTCACAGAGAGCCGGCGCCGTTCCGAATTCCGTTCCGGGACAGCGAATACCGAGGTCATCGCGAAACGCTCCGTCAGTTGCGAGATGTTTTCAATGCCACTCCGGGGCGGCTCGTCGGCGACCGTCACGCGGTTAGAGATGAGATTGAGCGTGAGGAGAGCGAGTAGAAAAATTATCGATAGTTTCCCCATGACCGCAGCCATCA
>DATGVD010000299.1:0-7424 GCA_035300785.1 Pyrinomonadaceae bacterium
GATCGCCAGCGGCAGCGACGTCGGCGTCTTTGCGCACGGCGACAACGCGCGCGAGATCGAAACGATGGTGGCGTGGGGAATGCCAATCATGGACGCGCTGCGCTCCGCAACCTCTGTCGACGCGCGCGTTTTGCACATGGCGGACAAGATTGGAGCAGTGAAGACCGGATTATTTGCTGATCTGATCGCGGTCGAAGGCGATCCCACGCATGACATCTCGGCGCTGCGGCGCGTGCGCTTCGTGATGAAAGGCGGCGCGCTTTACAAGCAACCATGACGCTCTTTTCAATTGCCCGTTTAGCGCAACTCGGATTGGCGATCATCGCGCTGACTTTCCTGGCGCTAACCGGTCATGCCCAGGTACGCGTCACCGTCGATCGCAACACCGGCAACGCGGCCACCAAAGCATTCAAGTTTAAGAACGTGCCGGCGCCGGCTAAGGATGACGCCGCCACGAAAGCTGCCGTCACGCTCCTGGTTGGTGAAAGCGATCCCGCGGGCGGAGACATCAGCGTGCTCACCGACGGACTGTTGCCGGCGAAAGCAGACGAGCCGAAATCAAACTTTTACTTCGCCTCGGGCTCCGGCGGCGGGCGAGTGCGTATGGATTTCGGCGCAGCGATTGAAATCAAACAGGTCAATTCTTACTCGTGGCATACGGGCGCCGGCGCGCCGCAGGTCTATCTGCTTTACGCCAGCGACGGCGCGGAGATCGGCTTCAACGCTGAGCCGAATGCCAACACCGATCCAAATAGCTGTGGCTGGAAGCTGATCACGACGGTCGATACCCGCAAATCAGGAGATGGCGGTCAATACGGCGTCAGCATCACCGCGCCGCACGGCATTCTGGGCAAGTACCGCTATCTCCTATTTAGTTTTGTGGCGACCGAAACCGACGACGATGCGGGCAATACTTTCTACAGCGAGATTGATGTGATTGCGAAGAAGACGCCTTAACGAACATGCAAAACCATCTCGATCTAACCGGCAAGGCTGCTTTGATTACCGGCGGATCCTCGGGCATTGGCGCCGCGACCGCTGAGGTGTTCGCCGATTTAGGCGCGCGCGTGGCGATTGGCTATCACCACAACGAGTCAGGTGCCGCGCAAGTGTGCGAGAAGATCGCTCGCGCCGGCGGGAAAGCGATTGCGATTCGTGCCGACGTGCGACGTGCCGATGAGATTCACGCGATGGTCGAGCGCGCGATCAAGAAACTCGGCCCCATCGATATTCTGGTTAACAATGCCGGCTCGCTGATCGAACGACAGCAAACGACGGCAATCACCGAAGAACGCTGGGACGAAGTGATGAATCTCAATTTGAAGAGCGCGATGCTGTGCTCGCAGGCGGTCGCGGATTCGATGATCGAACGCAAGGCAGGCGCGATCGTCAACGTCGTTTCAATCGCGGGGCGAACCGGTGGTGGACCGGGCGCGGGAGCTTACGCTACGGCGAAGGCCGGGCTGATCGCTTTGACGAAGGCGCAGGCGAAAGAACTCGCGCCACACGGCATTCGCGTGAACGCGATTTCACCGGGAGTGATTGACACGCCTTTCCATGAAGTGTTTTCAACTCCGGAAATGATTCGTGGCTTCGTCGCCAGCATTCCGCTCGGACGAATTGGGACGCCGGCGGAATGCGCTCGAGTGATCGCGTTTCTTGCTTCTGACGCGGCAAGCTACATCGTCGGCGAAACGATCGAGATAAACGGCGGCCAGTTGATGCTGTAACGGCAACGCGAGTTTCAGGCGTCCGACGATCACCGGCCCCACGTCACAAACATCATCAACGTTGCGGCCAGCATGACTGCGGCCGTCAACCAGCCGAGGATGGTCAGGATGAATGGGTTGACGCGCGCGCCCATCACCGAGCGATCGCTGCAGAGTAAGGTGACCAGAATAATCAATGGCGCCGCGAGCATCCCGTTTAGCACCGCCGCCCAGAAGAGCATGCGCACTGCATTCAGTTTCAGATAGTTCAGGACCAGTCCCAGCAACACCGCCACCGCCAGGACCGCATAGAATTTTGGCGCGCGGCGGGGCCGGTCTTCGAGCGAACCACGCCAGTGCATTGCTTCCGCTACTGCGTAGGCCGCCGAACCGGCAAGCACCGGCACGCCCAGCATTCCCGTGCCGATGAGGCCGAGGGTAAACAACCAATATGCGCCGCGACCGGCCAGCGGCCGTAGCGCTTCGGCCGCCTGGCGCGCCGTTTCAATGTCGCGGTGGCCAGAGACGTAAAGCGTCGCGCCGGTGGCGAGAATGATGAAATACATGACTAGATTAGAAAACGCCATTCCCGTCATCACGTCGGTTCGCGCCGACCTCAACTCTTCATCAGTCGCGCCGCGTCGCGCGCGCACCGTCTTGCGACCCATGCTGCGTTCTTCTTCTACTTCCTGCGCGGCCTGCCAGAAAAACAGATAAGGGGAGATCGTCGTCCCCAACACGCCGAGCACAGTCGCGAGATACCCGGCCGTCCATTCAATGTGTGGGAAGAATGTTCCGGTCAAGACTTCACGCCAATGTGGACGAGCAAGGAAGGCGGTAATTACATAAGCAAACAGCGCCAGCGTCAGCCACTTGAAAATGCGGGCGATATGCCGGTAGCTGAGCCAGACCAGCAACACCACGATCAGAAACGCAAACAGCGGGAGCCAGAAATACGAGCTGATGCCCGAGACCATCTGCATCGCTTCGGCCATGCCGCCGAGATCGGCGCCGACGTTTACCGTATTCGCAACCAGCAGCAGTAAGCACGCTCCCCAGAGCACGGCGCGCGAATAACGCCGGCGGACCACGCTGGCCAGACCGAGACCGGTCACCATGCCCAGCCGTGCGCACATCAATTGCACGGCGGCCATCAACGGGAACGAGACGAGCGCTATCCAAAGTTGCGCATAACCGAAAGCTGCGCCGGCTACGGAGTATGTTGAGATGCCGGACGGATCGTCATCAGCCGCGCCGGTAATCAGGCCGGGGCCGAGATCGTGAAAGAAATGACGCAGGCGCGCTGAGCCAACCCGATTCAGCGCGCTTCTGATCGCACTACGGCTCATTCTCTTGAGCCTATCCTATCAGGGGCCTTGATTGAGTAACACCGTTCGCTGAGGTCGTGTGTTCATCCTGGGAGTTTCGAAATGGAATCATTCCAGCGTCGCTCGCGGGGTAATCATGGTCACGAGCGGTACGCTCTGACTCTTGCCGTCCTGCTCGATCTCGAGGGAATCCGGAAGCGGGCCGGGTGGTTCTTTTTCGTAAAAGGCGATGACGCCAAACGTGTCCTCGCCGCCGCGCTGGATCTTGTCAACCGCAATCGCGTGCGCGCCCGAATCTTTCAGGTAATCAGAGTGTTGTTCGCGCGCCCGGTGCGCTTCTGCTTCGGTAGCCATCCGTATCGGCGGTTCTAGCTGATTGCTTTGGTCACCAGGGTCACCCCCAATGCTTCCAGCACCTGGTCGATGGGATTGAAGACGCTGCCCATCACGCCCTTCTTATCAGGGAACCCGGCGAAATGCAGGCCGACGGCCTTTTTGGTTTTGCGATCGAGCACCAACGATCCTGAATCGCCGCCATTTGAGTAGCGGGTGCAGAATACCTGATCAAGAAAACCGACCTTGCCCACACCTTCATATTCGGTAATGAAACGAAAATGTATGTCCTTGACGGTGCCCACAGTTTCGCCGGTGGTGCGTCCCACTTTTACGATTTCCATGTCACGCGCGGGCTTGATTGTGCCGCGCGGGATGAAGAGGTCTTTGATCTCTGATTGAAGATCTCCCATGCGTTTGGCGATCGGCAGAGCGACGGCGCAATCGACATGATTGAGAAAGTCGTCGCCCACCTTGAATTGTACAAAGTCATAGAGCTTCGCTACCAGGTCCTTAGGAGCCTTCCCGTCATCAAGAGAGGCGGGATAGAGAATCCCATCACCTTTCTTACCCAAACCGCTGTTGGCCAGAACGTGGCTGTTGCTCAAGATTAGAGTCTTGCCGTCCCTGGTAACCATCGCGCCGAGTGTGCCGGCGGTAACATCCACGTGCCCGATGCTGTAGCCCGGCTGTATGGGATTGCGAGTCGCAAGCGGGTTCGGGAGATCGTCCACCTCAAGACGCGCCCGGCCGATCGCCACGACATCGGTGGGGATGGCTTCCGGGCCGCTGATGGCTTCAGGCACAGCCGGCGGCACCGCCACATGCGCGCCCAACTTGTTGAGAGGTTTCTTGCGGTTGACGTAAAAAGTAAGGGCCAGCGTGCCGGTGCGTTTCCCTTGCGTGATTTTCTCACTGATTCCCACCGCGACCACGTTGTTGGTGTCGACGACGCGACGCATGTGGCTCACGTGCGAACGGGCCCCGGCTGACAAGCTGGCCATTTTGCCTTTGGGCGCGATGGTCATTAAGTCGAGCGCGCGAACCAGATTCTCTTCGGAAGCCATTTTGATTTTCTTTCTCTTGATTGGTCCGGTGAGCAAAGCTTCAACAACTTCGGGATCGATCACGAACAGTCCGCGCAGCGCGATTCCGCGATCCTCGATCAGCACGCCGTAATCACGCGAAATCTTTTTGTCAGATGATGCGGCCGGCACTGTCGAGGTCAGCACCGGCCGTGTTTAGTGAAAAGGGTTCCTGCTGCTGGCTCATCACTGTTCGACGACAGTGATTTCGCCGACCACCGGTTTGGCGTCAGCCTCGGGCTGATTGGCAGGAGCGATGGTCAGCCCAGGTTTTGTGCTCAGACGCTTAGTGGCCTGCAAGTTCTTTGCGACTCGCGTAACGTCAAAACTTCTGAACTTCGCCGTCCCGGCTGCTTCTGCGCCACCTTCGTGATCATGGGCGTCGAAAAAGTTGAGCGTGCCCACGTAATGAGGATCACGTTTGCCCGGCTTTGGCGTTGTGCCCGCCGGCAAATCGAAGTAGACGTGATAGAGAACACCTGGCTGCACGTCCGCGCGCAGATTCCTGGCGACGACATAAAGACGACGCCCGGTTTTGAGTTGCTTAATACGCTGGCTGAGCGGAAGCTGTTCTGCCTCCGGTCCCGGCGGCGCTTCGAAGTTCACCTGCACCGGCGCGCCGCTAAGTTCGACGGCACCGGCGGGCGCGATTGCCCGAGTTTGTTGCGGTTCGGCCGCCGCTTCCGGTCCCATCTTCGCGGCGGGGCAGGCCGGCACCGGTTCGTAATGGTCGTACGCGTATTTCAAAGGCGCGACTCTCTTAAAATCCTGGATCGTGCCGATAACCTGATTCCCGTTTTCATCCGCGAAGACAAACTGATGCGTCAGCCAGGAAGCAGTTGTCGGATTCAGACGACCAGCACGATTCCAGCTCTCCCACAGGCGATCGATGTTGCAGTGATGCATCCAGAAGATTGGGTCGTTGGCGGCCCACGGGATGCTGCCCATCCCCCTCGAGGCGTTTCCCACCAGCACGTGGACGCTACCGTGCAGACCTCCGTCCAGATCGGAGTTAAAGCCGGGGTGCACGCCGCTGGGCGAGTAAGTACACTCAGCCAGCGCCGTCAAATCGAGGGCGCCGGGATCGCTCGCATCGATCGGAGATCCAGCGTTCGCGCCCGCGTTGCGCTGCGGGCGATACAGAGGGTTGGTCGCCGCGGCCGGCGCTCTAAAGGCCTTCGGCACTCGTGGCCCTGAAGGGACCGCCGGATTCGAATAGTTCCAATAGGGCAGGGTGAACTCTGCATGGCCGCTGACTTTTCGGATGATGCGCTCCAGAAAGTAAACGTACATTCGGTGCCAGGGCAGGAAGTAATCCTCAACATCGCCGGCGTGGTGGGCCTGACACGTGTTCCACATGGCCGTCGCCAGGGTCTTCTGCGCGCTGGGGGCCGGATAGACGCGCGCCAACTCGGCCGCCTTCGTCCGGTCGCCGCGGACATTGTGCGTGTACCATTGAAAAAGCCAGCCAATCGGATTTGGTTCTGCTGTGCTCATCATCGTGCCCACCGTGCCTCGATAGATATTGAGCATCTTCAGCCCGTTGACGGACGTCACGTTGTAACGGATGTGTGCCCTGGTTTGTGCGGCGGCGTATTTTTCGAACCACAGCGCAAACGGAATCGTGGAGAGACCGGCAATAAACGTGCGACGTGGGAACTTAGACATGACATGCCTCCTGAGTGTGGGTTTTCAGCGCGAGCCAGCGTTGAGTGCGCGGCAGCATATCACCTCCGAATCCTTTGTCAAGAATAAACACTGAAACTAGGCCTGTTTTGGGAGATTGCAACAGGCATGGCGGATCAAGCCCCGGGGTTCGTGACGTCAAAGGCGACTAAAGATGGGAACAGCTCGAGCGCTCACTGCTCGACGATTTCTATGCGGCCGATCCTGGGGTCGGACTGGATGGCGGGAGTTCCTGACGGGATAATCGTGAGGGTAGTCTGATCGGTCAAAAGTTTCTGTGCCCGAAGGTTCCTTAGCACTCGGGTGATGTCATAGCTCACGAACATCGGGTTCTTCTCGTTCGGAGTGTCGAATCTGCCAGCCTCAGCGGCGTTATAAAAGTTGAGGGCACCCACGTAATGTGGATCGGTCCGGATTGGTTTAGCTCCAGATGGCAAATCAAGATACAAACGAAACAAAACGCCCGGTTGTCCTACTACCTCTAGGTCTCGAACGACCAGGTAGATATGCCGGCCCCGCGCGAGTGTTCCAATTCGCGCACCGAGAGTTGTCTGTTTGATGGTTGATTCCGCAACCGGCTCGAGCGTTACGCGCGTGGAACCGCTACCGACGCTTACCGGGCCGCCCACAAAAGCAATCGCCCCCGCTGGAAGGCTATCGTTCTGGCTTACCGAAAGCGCTTTCGATCGAACCAGCGGCAGCGAGCCAAGAGCGACCCAAACCATTCCGACGATCAATATTAGTGTGCCGATGAGTTTCATGTTGCACCGCCGCAGCCAGCCCCGAAGCACTTAACGCCGGCTTTTATGCGCCCTCACTTCGATGCGACTTACCTGCCCCGGCGTTCACTCGCTATCTGGAATAGAGTACACAACTGTGACTTAACCCATCCGTTTGCCGCGATAGGAAACAAACAATTGCCGCAGGAACAGCAAAAGGCGCTTTTTTTATATGTCAAAGTTGTCCGCAAAAGTGAAACCGGAAGCATCCGTTTGCCGAAAGTATCAAATTGGAAGCAACGGCTTTGCCGAGAGTACAAGTTCAGTCTTAAGAGGCGGGAACCGACGCTACATTCCGCGATTTTGCAGAAGGAGCGAATATGGTAACTTACTTTGATGCCAAAGGCACCTATCTTCGGCCACCCCGCATCAGGAGCATCCGGAGTCGACTGTGCGCAGCTTCTTGAGGACATCGCGCGATATCAGAGCCTTGTCGATTTCCTAAACCGAAGCTTGGCCTCCGCGACCGACCCGCTGGCCAGAAAGCGGATAGCGGACGAGCTG
>DATGVD010000300.1:0-8565 GCA_035300785.1 Pyrinomonadaceae bacterium
ACCTTCCTCGCTGATCGATTTGACCAGCAGCGGAAACTTCAAACGCTTCGATCGCTTCACGACCCGGTTCATGTGAAACACCGCAAACGCGGGTACATGAATGTGATGGTAAGCCAGGACCATCTTGGCGAGCGCCTTGTCGTGCGAAATCGTCAGGCCGCGCGGGTTACAGCCGGTGTACGGCTGCTTCATCAATTCGAGATAGCTGACGACGTGCTGATCGTAGAGCGGATAGCCGTGAAACTCTTCGAGCAGGTTAAAAGCGATGTGAGGCTTGTGTTCGAGCAACGCGTTCCCGATCACGCCCAGGTTATTGTAAACGCCGACGGGCGAAACTTCGTGTCCCATCTTCTTGAGCGTCGAGATCACGTCCCATTCGGTTTTGAACGGCGCAATCTCTTTGGTGGTCAGATCGTCGATGGTGTCCGGGGGCACGAGATCTTCGTGACACAAGACGATCACCCGCATCTTCTTGAAGGACTCGCCGTTTTTCACAACCAATGCCATCGCCGAACTTCCTCTGCGCCCTCTCTCACCGCCCCACACCGGGCGAGCTGCCCGCCGCCTGGGGGCCCCGGTGTCGGGCTTCTGACGGCTCACCGTTCACAACGCAATCCTCTGATAGCCGGAATGAATCAGGTTCATCGTTTGCACGGTGAGCATAATCATTACCTGTCGCTTCGCCTGCTCTTCGCGTCCAACAACTCGCAATTTGAGTTGCCCGGCGCGCTCGATCATCAATTCCAGCACGTGTCCAATGGCGTATCCGTGCACGCCCGTGGCCTCGCCGACCAGCGTTTCGACTTCGCGGCCCATGCGCCGCAGAAAACTCGCTGCCGTCTGTCGCGATCGATAACGCGGCTCTTGCGAAAAGATGCGGCGCAGATCATTATCCAGATACGCCGGCCATTCGAAAGCATATTTTCTTCGCTTGCGCTCGTAATGCTCGCGCAGCGTCAGGCGGATCTCCGAAAGCGTTTCGATCTTACGGCGCACGAGGTTCCGCGGCCGCGAGCCGGCGATCTCTTGCAGCAACTCGTCGACAAATTCGAGCTTGCGCAGCGCCGGCCAGCCCCGATAGCGGCGCCGCCAATTTGAGCGCGGTTGCAGCCACACGGCGAACGTCTCGGCAAAATCCTCGGCCGGATGCGCCTGCGCGTACCAGCGGTCGAGGTTGAGCACGAACCGGCGGCTGTTTGGTTTTGGCTTGTAGTGTTTCGGATATGCTGCGGCAAACGAGCCGAAGGTTCGCAGCCAGCGGCGCTTGAAGTGCAGGCGATAGGCGTTGTCGATCGCATGGCCCGCTTCATGACGCAGGATGCGCATGCATTCGACGTCGGTGCCGCCTTCGACTTCGAGCATTTGCTTCCGCTCGAGCTTCATCAGCCGCGGATGCGACAGATAGAAAGGAATTGCAAAGCCGGGCACGCCGTCGGGGGTGAACCATTCCGCGGACAACCACATGTGCGGTTTGTAACGAATGCCGCGATCGTTCAACTCGCGGTAGAGACGTTTGATGTGAGGTTCGATGAAAGAGCCTTTGATGCGGATTGGTAAATCGCAGATGCGAGTGTTGAGCAATCGCTCATCCGAGATGAGGCTCCATTTGAATCGCGTCGGCACCGAAGCAATTGTAGCCGTGATTAGTTCAGCGCGCTAGAACCTACATCTGATCTGCCGAGGCATCATCGGAATAATCGACGACTGACTAGTGCGCGCCTTTCTCGCCCGAATCCAGTTGCCTTGCGAGAACCTCTGCTCGCTTTCGATTTGCTTCTGAGGAACCTTGCCGCTGAACGTGGTCGAAGTCGATCCTTGCGGTTTCAATGTCACCCTTGCGGCTGGACGCCAATCCTCGGCTCAAATAAGACTCGTCATTAGTGGGTCGCAAACGAATCGCCTCAGTACAATCGGCAATCGCCTTTTCATAGTTGCCCTGATCGAGATAGACGAGGCAGCGATTGTTCCACGCAGTCGCCATTCCTGGATCAATCCTAATCGCAAAATCACCATCACGGATGGCCTGATCGTAGTCCCGTTTGCGATAGTAAGCTATTGCACGGTTGCTGTGAGCGATGGCGTCGTTCGGTGTGAGCGTTAAGGCCTGGTTGAAGTCCGTGATCGCCGTGTCATAGTCGCGTTTGTGAATAAAAACCATGCCGCGATTGTTAAAGGCCAGGGCGAGACGGGGCTTCAGTCTGATTGCCTGGTCGTGATCGGCGATGGCGTGGTCATAATCGCCTCTGATGTCTTCGACCAATCCGCGGTTTGTATACGCCTCGGCGAAGGCCGGGTTTAACTTAATCGCCTGGTTGAAATCGGCGATGGCGCGGTCGTAATCGCCCCTCTTGTAGTAACCGAATCCGCGCGCGTTGTAATAGCGCGCTGCGAACAAATTACATCCGCCTGTGGACAAGACCAGGAGCGTGAGACCAAACACTGGCAGCGCACGACTTCGCATAGCAGATCTTTTGCTTCTTATAACAGCTTAGCGGCGGGAATCAAAGACGAAACCTCAGCTCAACAAACCTAATGGTTCATCGAGCTGAGGCTGTTAGCTGACTGTCGCAGAGATTACTACTTGTTGAAGACGAGCGTCGAGTCGGTCGGGCCGCCGCGGCCTTCGCTGTGCACGGCAGCAGTCAAGACCTTGCCATCGCCGGACAGTGAAAGCTTTTGCGTGTTGGTGCTGACACGCTCGGTGCCGTCTTGACCGGTAAAGCTGGTCTTCCGCGATAACTCGAGAGCATCGCCGGCCCACGTTGCCTTCAACGTTTGCTTGCCGGTCGCCTCCGAAGTTAACATCCGACGTCACTTCACTGCCGTCGAGCTTATAAACAGTTGGACCAGCCGGAGGCCGTCCGCCGCCCATGCCACCGCCGCCGCCTGCGGGTGGCTGACCACCTTCAACCTTCGAATCGATGGAAATGGTCGCAGCATCCTGCGTGATCGTCCAGGTCACCTTATCGGCGCCCGCCATGCGCGGTGAAAGGCCCTGACTCTTGGTCTTGTCCAGGGTCCAGGTGCCGGCGAAATTAGCCGCGGCGCTGCTCGCCACAACGGCGACGGCGAACGCGGTCATTAATCCGGCAATCAAAAAAACTCTTCTCATTCTGAAATCCTCCATTAAAATGTGTGATTCGCTTGTCGACTGCGACTTAATTGCGAGTTCGGTACCTAAGACGCTTGGCTGACGCTACAGGTTACGGCAAATCTATCGGGCAAGACGGTCCACTAATTCACACGAAATAACTCCAACTACGTCCAGTTCGTCCTGTTTCGTGTGGTTTCGTGGATAGTGTTAGGTATTCAAGCGGTCGCTAGCTCTTCGGACCCAAAGAAGCCGGCCGCAGGCCAGCCGCGGAGCGCCGCCCGCCCACGGTTTGCAGCAGGCTCATCGTCCCCATATAGCCATAGCCGAAACAGAATAGCAGCAGAAACGCGATCGGTCCCCACATGTGCATCCGCACCGCGTACCCGATCGCCAGCACAAAATAGAGCGCAAAACTCAGCTCGAGCAGCGGCAGCCACCCATGCTTGCGCTTGTACTTCTTTCGCTTCCACGACTCATCTTTCATTTGCTCGACGCGATACTTTGGCGTGCGCACAAAATCTGATTTAACGCCGGCCAGCGCCTCGAACACCGCGCGCGCGTTCGAAAAGGCCAGACCGATGCCGAGGCCCATCACCAAAGGCAAATGCAGCAGACGCGATCCGCGTTTCTTGTCGAGGTACCACACCGCGCTGCCATAAAAGAGCACGACCGAAACCGTGGAAAAGAAAAGCAGCGGCACATCCAGGATCATCAGTTGATACAAACCCTGGTTGTAACGGACCAGCAGCAGCGGAAACTGCATGAAACTGGCGACGATCATCAGCGGGTAACTGATATTGCCGGTCAAGCGAAAAAACATTTCCAGCTTGACGCGCAGCGGCAAAGGCGCGCCCCAGATTCGTCTGTACAGCTTGAACCAAACCTGCAGCACGCCCTTGGCCCAACGCCGCTGTTGCGCTTTGAAGGCGTTAATGTCGACCGGAATTTCCGCCGGGGCTTCTTCGTCCAGCAGATAGATAAACCGCCAGCCCATCAACTGTGCGCGAAAGCTCAAGTCCGTGTCTTCGGTGAGCGTGTCGTGCTGCCAGCCGCCGCTCATCTCAATCGCTTCGCGCCGCCAGATTCCCGCGGTGCCGTTGAAATTAAAAAAGTTGCCGCTCCGGTTGCGCGTCGTCTGTTCGATCACAAAATGACCGTCGAGCATGATCGTTTGCAGCCGCGTTAGAAGGTTGTACGAACCGTTGATGTGCGCCCAGCGCATCTGCGAGCAGCCGACAATCGGATCAGTGAAGTAATGGATCAGCTTGCGCAGGAAATCCGGCTTGGGCACAAAGTCGGCATCGAAGATTGCGATCAGATCGCCCTTCGCCGTCTTCATGCCATACTCCAGCGCGCCCGCTTTGAATCCAGCGCGATCGTCGCGATGAAGGTAACGAATATCGAAACCTGCTTGCGCATACTTTTCCACGACCGAGCGCGCGATGTTGACGGTCTCGTCGGTCGAATCGTCCAGCACCTGAATCTCCAAGCGGTCGCGCGGGTAATCGATCTCAATCACCGCTTTCACCAAACGCTCGACGACATACATCTCGTTAAAGAGCGGAAGCTGCACGGTGACGTGGGGCAGTTCTTCCTCCGCGAACTCGCGTTTCGGTTTGGGTGGAAACTTCGAGTACCGCCAGAACTCGACGACTTGCTTCACGCGATACGCGCCATAGATTGAGAGGATGATCAAAATGCCGAAATAAATAATCAGCACGGTCCAGTCGAAAGCGTCGAGCTGGTACAGCGGACTAATGTTAGCTACAGTTTTGTCAACGGTGTCGCAGAAGCCTGGAATGTCCACGCAAAGGTCTCCCGTGAGGGGCTGCGAGTTTGTGACAAACATTAGAAGCATTTGGATCTCGTTCTTGAGGGGGCCCGAGACGTCGTCGCCTGTTAACTGAATCGGGGCTCCAAATTCTAACGCAGCAGGGCAGTCCGCTCAAAGTTGAGTTTCTCAAGCCTGCGCGTCAGCAAGGGCTGCTCACGAGCAATGGCGACGCCTAAGAAATCACGGCCCTTGCCACTGTCGGGCTTGCGGCGCGCGGCTATCGTTCAGATTGAAAGTCGCGCTCGCAAGGTGACCCCTTCGTTCTGACCACCGGTCTCAGCGACGCTCTGAAACCGCGGTTTTTCAAGCAAATCCTGCAGACTCCCTTTGGAACGGTCATTGCCATCGCGCACGTAGACGCGCAGACTCCCCGGCCCGCTCCGATAAGGACCCGGATAATGAACCGCAGTCACAAGAGTCAGTTCTATCTTTGGTTGGTCGTAGCCGCCGGCATGTCGGTCATTGGCTACACCGTTTGGCACTTGCCTTTGCACCGGCTTGATGTTCGGTTCCTGTTGCTGGCGCTCGCAACCATTTGCATCGGCTCCCGCCTAAGCATAAAGATCCCACGTGTCAAGGCTCACATTTTGGTCTCAGACACTTTCATCTTTCTCACGTTGTTGATGTTTGGCGGCGAAGCGGCGATCTTGCTGGCGACGGTCGAGGCCCTTTGCTCTTCGGTGCGAATTTCCACCAGGACGCAGGTGCACTTCTTCAACGCCAGCGTGATGGCCTGCTCGACTTTTCTTACGGTCTGGACGTTGCGGCTCTGCTTTGGCGAGACGATCAGCTGGCATGATCTCTACTCCGCCAACTATCTGATCGCTTTGTGCGTAATAGCGGTGATCCAGTATCTCGGCAATTCCATACTGGTGGCGACGAGTGCCGCACTGAAAGCCGGCGAGCCCCTGTGGCTCACCTGGCGCAAGGATTTCCTGTGGACTTCGCTGACTTACTTTGCCGGCGCCTCCGCTGCGGGCATCATCGCGCGCTTCATCGGCGATGTCGGATTCTTCGCTTTTAGCGCCACGATTCCAATTATCGCGATCGTCTATTTCACCTACCGGACCTACATGAAGAACCTCGAGCGCGCCGCCGCTCAGGCGGAACAGGCGCGACGGCACGTCGAAGAGTTGAATCGCCACATCGCCGAACAGCAGCGCATCAGCAAGGCCTTACTGGAAACTGAAGCGCACTTTCGCAACGCGTTTGACTATGCGGCCATCGGCATGGCGCTGGTTTCGCCGCAGGGAGCCTGGCTGCGAGTAAATCGATCGCTGTGTGAACTGGTCGGATACAGCGAAGAGGAATTGCTGAGATCCAATTTCCAAGCCATTACGCACGCCGACGATGTGGGCAACGATTTGGCAAACCTCTATCGTTTGATTCAGGGCGAGACCCCGACCTGCCAGGTCGAAAAACGTTACGTCCACAAACTCGGCCAGGTTGTCTGGGCCATGAACAGCGTTTCGCTGGTGCATGACTCGGAAGACAAACCCGCGCATTTCATTTTTCAGATTCAGGACATCAGCGAACGCAAGCGGGCCGAATCTGCGCTGCAAAGTTTATCTCTGGTTGACGAATTGACCGGGCTCTATAACCGGCGTGGCTTTCTGGCGGTTACTGAGCAGTATCTCGAGTCGTTCCAGCGCAGCGACAACGGTCTGGTAGTCCTTTACGCCGATCTCGACGGCTTGAAGGGAATCAACGACTCTCTGGGCCACCTGGAGGGAGATCGTGCGCTGGTGAGGACCGCGGAAGTTCTGAAGGAAGCGTTTCGCAGCTCGGACATCATTGCTCGTCTCGGTGGCGATGAATTCGTGCTGCTGGCCGGCGTGGGTGCTGACGAAAGCGCCGAATCGCTCATGGACCGATTGCAGCAAAAGATTGCGCTGGCTAACGCCCAGCGTAATCGTCCTTACGATCTCTCGATTAGCATCGGCGTCGCGCACTACGATCCCGACGAAGCCTGCACGATTGAAGAACTAATGGGACGCGCTGATCGCGTCATGTACGAAGAGAAACGAAAGAAACGAACTCTCCAGCCCGTCAAGCTACGCCTGGAATCCCGCCGGATTGAAGCCGCCGCCTAATCATTCCGCCAATCCCTCAAACGATATTTACGCTACAATCCGCATGTCTTGAACGTCAGGGAGCATCGCGCTTCAACTGATGACGCGCCGCCGGCTGCGCGCTGGCGCACGCTCGCGCTGTTGGCGGTTGCTGAACTGTTTGGCATGTCGCTGTGGTTTAGCGGTTCGGCGGTCGTGCCCGCGCTGACCAAAGAATGGAACCTCAGCGCCGGCGCGGCCAGTTGGCTGACGCTGTCGGTACAGCTTGGATTCGTAGCCGGAACTTTGCTGAGCGCGCTTGGGAATCTGCCGGACATCGTCAGCTCGCGCCATCTTTTCACCCTAACGGCGATCGCCGGCGCCATAGTCAACGCGGCTTTCGCTTTGTTCGCTCATGATGCGGCGTTGGGAATCCCGCTGCGGTTTCTGACCGGCATGTTTCTCGCAGGGGTCTATCCGCCGGCGATGAAAATTCTGGCGACCTGGTTCCGGCATGGGCGTGGGATGGCGCTGGGAGTGCTGGTGGGCGCGCTGACACTGGGCAAAGCCGCGCCTTATCTGGTCAACGGAATCGGCAGCGCGGACTGGCGGCACGACGTGTTGTTCGTTTCGCTGCTCGCGGTCGCCGGCGGTTTGATTGTGCTGGTCTTTGTTGGCGATGGCCCGTACGCATTGCCAGCCGCGAGATTTGATTGGAAACAAGTCGGCAGAGTCTTTCGCTCGCGCGGCGTGCGGCTCGCGAATATGGGTTACCTTGGCCACATGTGGGAGCTGTACGCGATGTGGACGTGGATACCGTTCATGATCCGCGCCAGCTTGTCGCTGCGCAAAAGCGATCCAGCGCTCGCGGAAGTGGCCTCGTTTCTGGTGATCGGCTGCGGCGCGGCGGGTTGTGTCATCGCCGGTCTGATTGCCGATCGCGTCGGACGGACCTTAGTTACTTCGTGGGCGATGGCCATCAGCGGCAGTTGTTGTCTGGTGATTGGATTGCTGTTCGGAGCAAATCCGATCCTGCTCATAATCGTCGCCGCGATCTGGGGCGCAAGCGTGGTCGCCGATTCCGCACAGTTTTCGGCCTGCGTTACTGAGCTGGGCGATCCGCAATACCTCGGCACGGCCTTGACGATTCAAACATGTCTGGGGTTTCTGTTGACCATTGTTTCGATCAAATTGATTCCGCGCTTCGTCGACGTGGTGGGCTGGCGCTATGCGTTTATGATTCTGGCGCCGGGGCCGCTGTTCGGCGTGATCGCAATGCTGCGGTTGCGCGCGCTGCCCGAAGCCGTCAGGATTGCCCACGGGCGGAGATAGTTGTTCTTGCGGCTCTGCCGCCGGATGTGCGGTAAGGCTTTGCCTTACCGGGCTGAGCCTCTTTCGATTTGGAGCGAGGCTGCGCCTCAGCATGTCGCGAGGCATAGCCTCGCAATAGGAAAAAAGTAAACCATGGGTAACGGAAAGCCAGAGGCTTTCCGCACATCGGGCGGCAAAGCCGCAGCTTACGACAATGCGAGAAACCAAGTCCCAACTCAAAGAGCGAACCAAAGAGATCATCCGCTTGCTCAAGC
>DATGVD010000301.1:0-2559 GCA_035300785.1 Pyrinomonadaceae bacterium
AACTCGCTCGAATAACCCTGATCACGTTTCCCGCGAAGGTTGAAGGCCGTGCCGGCGTCGACGAAAAACGCCCCGCTGACTGTTCTGCCAATGATTGGTATTCGGTATTCGAAGTTACCGAGCATTTGCGTGTCTGCACCGGTCGCCGTGAATGCCCGCGGTAATGAAACTACGTTATCACCGGTGGCGCCGGTAAATACACCAACCTTTGCCAGAGACTGCGATAAGCCCGTCACCAGCGTCGGCGTGCCAAAAGGATTCGTCGCGAGCACTACGTTGCGGGACGTTATGAAGTTATCCAGCGGCGTAACGGGAGCAATCGATCTGACGTTGTAACCACGAATCGTGAACTCGTCACCCAGAAAGAACCGCTCATAAATCGGGACCCCATCAACGAACGCCAGCGAATTCGCGTTTCTTATTTTCGAGGAAGTCGCAAAGCTGCCGACGGTTCCCATCAGGATGCGAAAGCCGAACACTTCCGGGTTTTCCGATCTCTTCTTTCGCATCGGGTAGAACTGCGTGAATTCCAAAGTGGGCTCGTAGGTGCGCACATCGCCGCCCAGTCCGGCCAGGCCGACACTCATCGACAGCGAGCGCCCCCGCGTCGGATCGATGCTGGCGTTGCGCGTATCGTAAACAAAGGTCGCGGTCGCCCGGCTGGTCAAAATGTTGGGCTGGCGGTAGATCACCGGAATAAACTGCGTGGCCGTTCCAGTCGTGTTCACGGCCGGATCCTTAACACTTGATCTAGCGAGTTGGTAAGAAAGGCCGATGCGCGAGAATTGAGTGAAGGGCCGCTTGCGATAGAACTCGGACAGTGGTGCGCTGGCAAAGATCGATGCGCCGATGGAATTACGAGTGAAAAGGTTCTCTTCGTTGGTGCTGAGAAAGTCGAATGTGTTGCCCGACGCTCCCCGCTGCGCGGCAGTGTTCTGCGACAGGAACGTCCCCTCGCCAAAGAACTTTTGCGAGTACGCAAACACCGAAAAGCCGGCCGTGATCGGTCGATTCTTTATGTATGGTTCCGTGAACGAGAATTGAAAACTGCGCTGGCGGTTGCCGGCCGCGAGACTGATCGCGAGCACCTCTCCGCGGCCAAACAGATTGTTCGTTGAGTATTCGAGTCCGAAAAACGAGCCGCCGATTCCCGAGATGCCGCCGTTGAAGGAAATCTGTTGCCGGCCTTTCTCGGAAACCTTTAATGTGACGTCAACCAGTCCTTCCTCTTCGTTAGTGCGAAAATCCGCGTCTTTCTCCTTGTCAATCGGATTGAAGTAGCCGAGCTGGTTCAATCTGAGAATTGAGAATTCAAAGTTTGACTGGTTGTAGATGTCGCCTTCGTTCAAGAGCACTTCACGGCGCATCACGTTGTCCCGAGTGAACGTGTTGCCGGTGAATTCCAGGCGACGCAGCGTAAACTGCTTACCTTCGTCGATCGTGACCACAAAATCCGCAATGCCCTCGTTAGGATTCTGCGGATTGTCCTTGAAGGTCGGCGCGACTTCCGCTGTGTATTGAATGAAACCCTGCTGTCCATAATACTTCTTGAGATTCTCGTACAGCGCCTTCCTGAGCGCTTCGCCGTCCGCGATTTCACCTTTTCGCAAACCGATGACGGCTTTGATCTGCTGTTCCGAAAAGATCGAGTTGCCTTCAACCTTCATCTCGCCAACGCGGTAGAGCTTTCCGTCAATAATCGGAACCGTAATCCGCAGCGTGTCATCGACCGAAGAAATGAAAGGTAGCGGCAAGATCGGAAAGCCGGTGCGGCGCTTACCCAGCCCTTCGATGCGGGGCTCGCCGTGGCGCGCCTGCATATAACCCTTGGACCACATGTAGTTGTCCACTTTGTGCAGGTCGAAATCGAGTTTCTCGCGATTGAGAATGTCCTGTTCGCGAAAGCGCGTGATCAATCCGGCTTCCTTAACGTACTTCATCTGGTCGCGCAGCTTGCCGCTCTTGAAAACCTTGCTGCCTTCGAACCGAATTTCGGCCACGCGAACGCGCGCGCCTTCACTTACTTCAAAAGTGATTGCATCTGAAGTGGCCGACACGTGCTCGACGCCGGCTTTGACCGTCGCGTCCGGATGGCCCTTCGCGGCCAGCAGCTCTTTGATCACGCGCGTGGCATTTTTGATCTTGACGGGATCTTCGATTGCTTCTTTGGAAACGCCAACACGCTTTTCGCGAAACGCTTTCAACACGTCCGACTCAGCGACGCTGTGCAGGCCTTCGAACTGAATATCGCGAATGATGGGCAGCTCTTTGACTTCAAAGATTATATTGACGCCGCCGCGCGGTCCGATCTCCGTGGATACCTTGGTCCCCACCTTGTCGAAAAAGGTTAGTTGCAGGATCGTTTGCAAGTCGCGCGCGACCTGGGCCTCGCTGTAGGTGTCACCCGGTCGGGTTTGAATGTAATAGAGGATGTCGTCTTTGCGCAGACGGCGATTGCCGATGATGTCGACGTTTTCGACCAGGCGCGGCTGTGGTTGTTGCGCGCGGGTATGCGGCGCGAGAAACAAAAAGGTGCCGATAAGAAGGCTCAGAACAGTG
>DATGVD010000302.1:0-2805 GCA_035300785.1 Pyrinomonadaceae bacterium
CACCGAAGCAAAGAAATCTAATCCCTCGTTGTGAGTGAACACGCGGCCTGGGACGATCGTTTCGCCCGAAGCAACTATTCCGTAGCGAAGGTAAGGATAAATCTGTTTGTGCTTCGACGCTTTGGTGCTATACGTCAGTACATCGTGCGTATTAATGTGGGTTTTAAATTCAATGACAACGCGAGGAATACTGACTTCCGCCGATTTGTCCTCGAACACGCAAAGGTCGGTCTGAAACGCTGACGCTCCCCGCTTGGGTTTGCGCACTTTTGTCAGATCCATGACTTCGAGATTGTTGTTCACTCTAATCTCGTAGAGCAAGGAGGCACCGCGCTCGACACGGAGCGGTGGCGACAGAAGCTCTTGTGCAACCGAATGGGCCAGTGCGACGAATGGGCTTTCGACCGCCATGATTCTCCTACTTCATCTGCGCCGTCGCGCGGTCGATCGCCGCGGCGATCTGGGTGATAGTGTCGGCAACGAGACTGATTTGCTGTTCCGCCTCAGGCCAGTTGCGTTGCTCGATGGCCTCGCGTATCGCGGGCAGCGTCTTGACCCCGTAGCCGGTATAGAAACCCGGTGCATAAATCTGGTGCTTGAACCACGGGCGGCGCGGCAGGCCAGCCTCGCGCAGCATCGCGCGCTCGGTCTGCATCAATAACCGGTCAAGCGCCTGCTGCGCCTGCGGCGTGAGACTGCTGCCTTGTGCGCGCGCATTTCTGACATACTGGGCGTCATACTTCTGCGCGCTCTCCTGCAAGCGAGCGAACGCATTTTGCAACGGCGCAAAATTCAGGTAGGGCACGGGTGCATCGGGTGTCGGCACGATGTAGGTCTCCGTCGGATCAAAGACCGCGACGAAAGTCTTGTCGGCGATGCGGCGGTTTTTCTCTTTAGTCTCGTCGCGCATGTCGTCGGCGAGTCTGCTGACTTCGCGGACGTAAGTCCCGACTGAATCCGCGAAGTTCGTGAACGCATAAGGCAAAACATCGGCGTTAGCGAAGCGCAGCACCGCGCGGCCACCGGTCTGAGCCAGCGCGATGCCGTACGCAAAGTCAGGGTCGCCAAAGCGCGTGTAGTGATCGAACGAATCGTAGGCTGAGTGATAGACGCCTCCGGTATTGCCTTCGCCGCCGTAGCCGAGGTTGAGAGAGGCGATGCCGGCGTGATCCAGGAAGGCGGTGTAGTCTGAGCCGGAACCGAGCGCGCTAATCCGCAAGTCCGCGCGCTCGCGCGCCTCACGCCTCCCGTCCGGACCGCCGTTGAGAATCCGCGCGGCCCGAGCGCGGTCTGAGACGGAAATCTTCTTTTCCGGATCGGTGACGTCACGCGCCACTTCGTTGATGAACTTCTCAATCGTGTGCGAGCCGGAAACGCCGAGGAAGCCGCGGTCGTTCGAGTCGGAGTTGATGTAGACCACGGCGTTCTTGTTAAGCAAGTCGGCGTGCGTCTCGACCCACTCGGTTGAGCCGAGCAAACCCGGTTCCTCGCCATCCCACGCGCAGTAGACGATGGTGCGCTTTGGCTTCCAACCGGTCTTCGTCAACTCGCCTAACGCACGCCCCTCTTCCATCATGGCCACCTGTCCGCTGAGCGGATCGGCCGCGCCATTGACCCAACCATCGTGATGGTTGCCACGGATCACCCACTCGTCGGGACGTTCCGATCCACGCAGTTTCGCGATCACATCGCGCGCGGTAGCCATGTCCCAGTTGAATTCGACTTTGAGATGGACGGTCGCGGGGCCGGGACCGAGGTGATAGGTCAGGGGAAGCGCGCCGCGCCAATCGTCCGGCGCGAGTGGGCCGGCGATGGCGCGCAGTAACGGCAGCGCGTCACCATAAGAGATCGGCAGCACGGGAATCTTGGTCAGCGTGGGCGCGCTTTTTATGTCGAGCCGCTTGGCATCCGCGGTCGCGCCGACGCCAGGCGTCAAAGGATCGCCCGGATACAGCGGCATGTCCGCGACTGAACCGCGTTGTGCGCCGTTTTCGTTTCGCCACGCGCCTTTGGGATAAACATCGCCCTGATAGTAACCGTCGTTGCGCGGGTCGGAATAGATGAGACAACCGACGGCGCCATGCTCAGCGGCGACTTTTGGCTTGATGCCCCGCCACGATCCGCCATATCGCGCGATCACGATTTTGCCTTTCACGTCGATGCCCCGCTCTGCCAACTCGTCATAGTCACGCGGCACGCCGTAGTTCACATAGACCAGCGGCGCGGTGACGTCGCCATCTACCGAGTAAGCGTTATAGACAGGCAACTGTTCGGATTGCTGATTCGAGGTCGAGTCTTCGGGGATGGCCGGCTCGGTCAAACTCGCGGTAAATCTTTGCGGAGAGATCAGTTCGACCACGCGTGTCTTTGGCGTTGGAAACAGCACGCTGAACTCTTCGATCTGAGTATCGAAGCCCCAGGCCCGGAACTGCGCTGCGATGAACTCCACATTCTCTTTACCGTAAGGCGAACCGAGGTGATGTGGCCGGGCGGAGAGACGCTTCAGCCACGCGCGCAAATCTTCCGGATGAAGCGACGCATCAAAGCGGGCTTCGAGCGCCCGTTCCGCCGCCGTTGATGCGCGATCAAAACCCAGCAGTGGCCGATCGCTGGAGGGCGGCATGGTTTGTGCGGCAATCGGACTCAAAAGGGCGAACAGCAAAACAATGACGACGACGAGACGCGACAGACAAAGTTGCATGAGAGCCTCCCAAAAGGAATTTGTCGGCGATTACGATCACTACGTGCCAGCGGAATGCGGGCAGAGTCTAGCGCAAAATCGCCTGAGCTTGAACCTTTGAAGGT
>DATGVD010000303.1:0-2298 GCA_035300785.1 Pyrinomonadaceae bacterium
GCTGATGGCGAAGCGACCGAAACGCAAGTGTGGTTAGATTTCGCCCGCGATTGCGGATATCTCTCGCCTCAAAAACAAGCGAAATTAACGGCTGGCTACGAAGAGGTTGGGAGAATGCTTGGTGGAATGATTAACCATCCCGAAAGGTTCAGCATCTAGCTTTCCTGCCGTCTGCCGTCTGCTCCTGCCGTCTGCCGCCTTCCTGCTCTTTACATCTCGTGCCGATTCGACAGCGCTTTATCCATCGTTACTTCATCGACGTATTCCAGATCGCTGCCCACCGGCATGCCCATCGCCAGGCGCGTCACGCGCAAGCCCAGAGGCTTTAGCAGGCGGCTGATGTAATTCGCGGTCGCCTCGCCTTCGGTGTTTGGGTTCGTGGCGAGAATTACTTCACGAACTTCGACGCCGTCGTTGTTCTCAGGCTTCAGCCGCGACAAGAGATTCTCCAGACGCAAATCGCTGGGACGAATGCCGCGAATCGGCGAAAGGCTTCCGTGCAAAATGTGATAGAGACCCTTGTAGCTGCGGGTTTTTTCCACGGCGACCAGATCGTAGGGCTGCTCAACCACGCACATCAGCGAACGATCGCGCGACGGCGATGAACAGAAGCGGCAGGGATTGATGTCGGTCAGGTTGTTACAGACCGTGCACTCGGTAATGCGCTCTTTGACTTCGTGCAGCGCCGCAATCAAACGCTCGACGTCGGCTTCCGGCGCACGCAAAATGTAAAACGCCAGACGCTGCGCCGACTTTTGCCCGATGCTCGGCAAGCGCTTGAATTCGTCGATGAGTTTGGTTACGGGTTCGGCGTAGTCGAGCATGGCTTAATTGCGAATTGCGAATTTCGAATCGCGGATTTGAAGGAATCAAGATCGGAGCTAATGCTTAGGATGTTCGGCGCTTAATTCCGCAATTCGCAATCCGAAATTCGCAATTAAAAAAGGTTTCCAAGGCCCGGCGGCAGCATCGATCCCAGGGTACTCTTCATGGCCTCGTCGCATTTGCGATTCGCTTCGTTGATGGCCGCGACGATCATGTCTTGCAGCATCTCGATGTCGTTCTCTTTGACGATTTCCGGATCGACTTTGAGCGAGATGATTTCGTGATTGCCTTTCATCTGGACGGTCACGACGCCGCCGCCCGCGGAAGCTTCGACGCGCAGCTCTTCCATTTCGCGTGCCATCTTCTCTTGCATCTGCTGTGCCTGTTTCATCATCCCCTGAATGTTGAGTCCACCGGGAAATTTCATGGTTGCGAACCTCGCTTCGACTAGTTTGATCTCGGAATCGCGAAATGCTCGATCATCGTAACTTTCATTGGCACTGAATGCAAAGCTATTCGACAAACGGTAAGTTGTTTGAGTTTTAGGGGTCGACCTACCACCGGGAGCGCGGGCGCCCTCGCCCGCATTGAGCGCGCAGCGCGAACAGGATTTTCTCGAAGCCGTTGAATACGTTTTGAGGAAATTGAGCGCGCTCCGCACGCTGTGCGGGCGAGGGCGCCCGCGCTCCCAGTTAACAACTGGCCTCTCCTTTTAGAATGTTGAAACTGACCCGCTACCCGCAAGCTAATAGCTTTGTCGCTCTTTCGAGAGCGTGTTAGCCTCTGACGATGAACGACGGGACCTCAATCGAGCGCGCGCTGACCGCCGAAATCAAACTTTATTACGACGTGGTTGCCGCGGAGTCTGGACCGGCGCCTTTGCTCGTTACGCTGCATGGCTATGGCGCGAGCAAGTGGCACGCGTTGCGCGAGGCGCAGGCAATTGCTCCGCGCGGGTTCGCCATCGCATCTTTGCAAGGACCGCATCAGCATTTGCGAGAACCAAAAGTGCCGGGTGGGCCATTGCGGTTTGGCTTTGGCTGGCTGACTAACTTTCGGCCCGAAGAATCCGTCGCGATCCATCATCGCGCTGTGCTCGACCTGATCGACTCGCTGACCAAAGAAGGCGTCGCCGATCGGACCGGAATCTTCCTGCTCGGCTTTTCACAGTCGTGCGCGCTGAATTATCGCTTCGCGTTCACGTACGCGGACGTCTTGCGCGGCGTGATTGGAATCTGCGGCGGCATGCCGGGCGATTGGGAAACCAGCGCGCTTTATCAGCCAACTAAGGCCGGCGTTTTTCATCTAAGCGGCGATCGCGATGAATACTATCCGACATCAAGACTTAGTGGTTACGCGCAGCGACTGCGAATGCGCGCCGGCGATGTTGAATTCAAGGGTTATGATGCCGGTCACGAAATTGTTCAGCCGATGCGGGAAGACATTCGGGCGTGGCTACAGAACCGCTCGCAG